>CAURVH010000006.1:0-88168 GCA_963528645.1 uncultured bacterium | reverse complement strand
TGAACAAACAGAATTGACAGAAAACTCGAAGTTAACTTTGAAAGACAATAAACTACAGGTAGAATAAACTAAGAAAGTCTAGTTCATCTAGACTTTTTCTAATGAGCAAATTCGTTGAAAATGAAACTAATTAGTGATAAAATACCCTAAAACTAAAAGAGACAGCGAGGAAATAGGATGGTAGAATTAGGAATTTCAACATTTGGTGAAACAACCGCTTTGGAAGCGACTGGGCAGATTTACAGTCATGATGAACGTATTCGTCAGTTGGTGGCAGAGATTGAGCTTGCTGATAAGGTTGGTTTGGATGTGTACGGGATTGGGGAGCATCATCGGGAGGACTTTGCGGTATCGGCGCCAGAGATTGTTCTTGCAGCTGGGGCAGTGAATACCAAGAAAATTCGTTTGACCAGTGCAGTCAGCATTCTCTCGAGTATGGATCCGGTTCGCTTGTTCCAACAATATGCTACCATCGATGCCTTGTCAAATGGCCGTGCGGAGATTATGGCTGGGCGTGGTTCATTCACCGAATCCTTCCCTCTGTTTGGCTATGACTTGAAAGACTACGCAGCTCTCTTTGATGAGAAATTAGACTTGCTCCAGTTAGTCAATGAAAAGACCAAGATAGACTGGCAAGGTCAATTGACCCAAACGATTTCTGGCAAAGAAGTCTATCCTCGTCCTGTTCAGGACAAATTGCCATTGTGGGTGGCGACAGGAGGTCATGTAGAGTCAACAGTGAAGATTGCTCAGGCGGGGTTGCCGATTGTCTATGCTATTATCGGTGGCAATCCGCGTTATTTTAAAAAGTTGATTCAAGCTTATCGTAAGATTGGGAGCGAAGCCGGTCATGCGGATAAAGACCTAAAAGTGGGGGCTCATTCTTGGGGCTGGATTGCTGAAGATGGCGAGCAGGCTGTCAAAGATTATTTCCATCCGACCAAGCAAGTAGTGGATACTATTTCCAAAGACCGTCCGCACTGGCAGGAGTTGACCTATGAGCAATATTTGGAGCAAGTTGGTCCAAATGGAGCCATGTTTGTGGGAAATCCTGATCAGGTGGCAGAAAAATTGATTCGCATGATTGAGGATTTAGACTTGGACCGTTGCATGCTCCATCTACCGCTTGGTTCTATGCCTCATGGTCAAGTTCTGAGAGCTATTGAACTCTTCGGCACACAAGTGGCGCCGAAAATACGTGCTTACTTTGCTATGAAAGAGGAGTTATAAAAAAATTCAATCAGTTGAGTCGATTGGTGAGGAATACCCATGGATTCAGCAACAGGTGGAAGTGGTACAAGCGATAGAGCATACTATCTAGTGGAATATATACTAGTTTATACCAAGTACAAGATAAAATATCAAAAAAGACGATTTCCGCTTGGAAGTCGTCTTTTTTGATATTCTCGCAAATACGATATCTTGTGGTTTGTGTAAACTGGTAGATAGCTCTCTTATTTTATTTATCAAAACCTTGTAAGTTTTTTTGGCGCTCTTCAGTTTGACCCTTGGCATCCAATTTATTGCCATTGTAAACAGTGCTTTCCCATGATCCATACATTGGATTAGGGAAAATGATGAATTTCTCACCAAACTCTTTTTGTAATTCCTCTAATTTTTGGTCGCGCTCAGTTTCAGAGGTCTTTGAAAACTCTGCAAAGTCCACAAGATTGTCTCCTAGTAGCATGACTAAGTTGGTTTTTTCTTGGACTGCTTGTCTACGACCTTCTTTAGATTTGACGCCTTTTTCTAAGAACATGAGATGATCGCGGCTTTGTACAGGAATTCCTTCGTTTTCTAGGTTTTTGATCGTATCATCTACCTGATCTATCGTGCGGTCAGATACATAGTAAATTTGGACACCGTTTTTGTCTGCAAATTGGAGGAAGTCTTTAGCACCTGGTACAGCCTTGGCTGCAGCTTTTTTTACCCAGACCTCCCAGTTTTCTGGGGTAAATGCTGTTCCGTCTTTGACATTTTGCGCTTGATAAGGACTATTGTCTAATACAGTTTCGTCTAAGTCTAAAACGATAGAGTAGGGTTTATCTGTCTGTGTTTTTAGTAGTTCTTTCAAACGATCAGTAGCGACATTGTAACCTTGTAGATAGAGTGCCTTGGTCTCAGCTGCTTTTTGATACCAAAGAGTTGACATAGTATTTTCTCTTGAACGCAACTGATCATAGGTCATGGTAACCTGATTATCAGATGTACTACTTTGTGTTGTCTGTGAATTTGCCGAATTTGTGCCACAGCCAGTCAGTAAAATGACGGAAGTAAGTGTAGAAGCAATTGTAATGGTAACTTTGGATATTTTCATAATCCCATCCTCCTAATAATAGTCTATTAATATTGTAGCGTTTTCATGGGATTTGTGCAAGGAAATATCGAGAGAAAAGAAATTTTTCAGTAGTAATTTGGTATTAGGATAAAATTATGTACTTAATTTTGGAATGAAGATGGATATAAAAAAATTCAATCGGCTTGATAGAAAATCTATATCAACTCCTTTTTGAAAAATAGATGAAAATAAAGTGAATCTTTTAAAGGCTAGTAACATCAAGCTTTTCAGGGATTTTTTTCTTTATAGATATAAAAATTTCCAATCGAGTTGATAGTCAATATATATTGGGAAAAGGGGAAAAGGAGTGGTAAGATGGTTTCAATCCAAATGGAAGGAGAAAGGTATGGCAAGTAAAAGAGATCTAGTCTTTAGAGCGATTCGAGGCGATGAAGTAGAAAGAGTTCCTGTGGGATTTTGGTTTCATTTTGTAACACTCGAAGAAAAGGGGCAGGGATTAAATAATCCACGTATCTTTCAAAAAAGTGTTGATGGGCATCGCAACTATGTGGAAAGGATTCGTCCTGATTTTGTCAAAATTATGAGCGACGGTTTTTTCCTTTATCCAAGTAATGTCTATAGACCTAAGATTGCAAGCATTCAGGAGCTGACTTCTATTGAGTCGATTGGTGAGGAACACCCATGGATTCAGCAACAGGTGGAAGTGGTACAAGCGATTCGAGAGACCTTTACCGAAGAGATTGCTTCTTTCTACAATATCTTTTCACCGATCTCCTACCTCAAGCGCTGGTTCCGTACAGAAACTTCGCGAGGAGATAGAGAAGTGGCTGATCTATTGCTTGAAAATCCTGAGCAATTCAGAGCGATTCTAGATGTGATTGCAAGAGATATTGCTTCCCTAACTCAGAAAATCATCCAGCAAGGTGGAGTTGATGGGATTTATCTCAGCACCCAGGAAATTCAAGATGAACGCATCACACCAGCACTATATCAAACCTATATCGAATCGAGCAATATAGCCGTTTTAAAGGCGGCTAATCAGGTTGGTGGAACCAATATCCTCCATATCTGTGGTTTTGAAGGTGCGAGTAATGATGTGACGATATTTAAGGATTATCCAGCTCAGGTTGTCAATTGGGCGACCCACCATGAGGATGTTAGTTTGACACAGGGTCAGGAGTTGTTTCGAGGCAAGGCCGTTTTAGGTGGATTTGAAAATGGCAAGAAGAGTTTGCTTTATCAAGGTTCCAAGGTGGAATTGCAAGATGAAACAAGACGGTTGCTGGCTGAAGCGGGTAGTAAAGGCGTTCTTCTGGGAGCTGACTGTACTGTTCCAGATGACTTTGACTTAGAGAGGTTGGACTGGATTCGGCAGGCAGCTGTTCTCTAAAAGGAGGAGCTATGAAAAGTAAAAGATGGGGCATCTTCATTGCAGTTGTCGGTTTGCTGGCCTTGGTCGCCATAAGTGTCGTAAAAAATGGGCACTGCAAAAATGGAGAGAGATGTCGTGGAGTTCAGGATTTTTCCAAGTCCAGTCTCCCCTTTCTACGCTCGAATGATATCGCAAGCAGTTTATTAGTTGAAAAAGGAAGAAATGGAGAATAAGAATGTCAGAAAAAAAAGAATGGGTTTTAAAAGCATTTAGAGGTGAAAAGGTTGATCGTGTGCCAGTTGGTTTTTGGCACCATTTCACATCAGAAGACGAATGGCTACACGGTTTCTCAAATCCAGCCATTATCGAGAAGAATATCGAGGGTCATAAGCGCTTTATACGAGAAGTTCAGCCAGACTTTATCAAACTCATGAGTGATGGCTACTTTGCTTATCCAAATCCAGCGATTGCCAAAGGGAAATCACTTCAAGAATTGGCGACCATTCAACCACTCGGACCAGACCACGCTTGGATAAAAGAGCAGGTGGACTTGGTTAAGAAAATCAAGCAAGAGTTTACAGAAGATATCGTTGCGATTTACAACATTTTTGCTCCTGTGACCTATCTCAAGTGGCTGCTTGGGGAAGTGTCTGGCGGGGATGACCTTATTGCAGATTTTTTGGTGGAAGATCCTGAAGCTCTGAAGAAGGTGTTGGATGTGATTGCAGAAGATATTGCTAGTCTCAGTCGAGCGGTCATCGAAGAGGCTGGTGCTGATGGAATCTACCTCAGCGTGCAAAGTATCCAAGATCAACGAGTGTCGGCAGCAAATTATCAAGCCGTCATTGCACCTAGCGAGATAACTGTTCTGGAAGCAGCTAGTGCTGTTGGTGGCGTCACTGTTCTTCATATCTGTGGCTACGAGGGGGCGCGAAATGATATTCATCTTTTTGCAGACTATCCAGCCCAAGTCTTTAACTGGGCTGTAGGACCAGAGGGAATCACTCTCAAGGAAGGTCGTGAGATTTTCAAGGGACGTACGGTTCTTGGAGGATTCGAAAATGGCAAGACGGGTTTGCTGTATACTGGTAGCAAGGACGCCATTCAGGCTGAGGCAAAGAAACTAGTTACAGAAGCTGGGGAACAGGGCTTGGTACTTGGTGCAGATTGTACCATTCCAAGTGATATCGCAGTTGAACGTATCCAGTGGGTGGGAGAAGCGCTTGAAAACTAAAGGAGAAAAAGATGAGTAAAAAAGCATGGATTATCGGTGGTGTAGCAGTTGTTGCAGTAATTGGGGCAACGATTATCGGGAGAAGTTTAGCTGGCGCTCCAGCCAAGGAGGGAGAAACGGCTTCGTCTGCTGAAGTCATAACCTTGAAGGTTGCCCATACACAAAACTATGTACCTTATGACTTTGTCAATGAAAAAGGGGAATCAGATGGTTATGAAGTAGCTGTTTTGAAGGCTGTTGATGAGAAGTTGGCAAACTATCAATTTGAATATACGGGTACCAGTGATGACGATCTCTTGATCGGTCTGGAATCAGGCAAGTATGACATCGGAACCAAGGGAGCTTGGTACACAGATGAACGAGCTAAAAAGTTTGTCATTCCATCTGAACCAGTCGGAGCGAGCATCATCGGATTTACTGTCAGAAAAGAAGATGAACAGAAATACAAAACCATTGATGACTTTGCTAAGAATAAAGGGGAATTGGTTCCCATCTCCCCACAGAATGCTCAATGGAATGTCATCACCAGCTACAATGAAAAACATCAGGATGCACCGATTGAGTTAACAGCAGCTGAATCCTTCAAAGTGGCAGATGCCTATGCCTGGGTCTTAGAAGGACGTTATGACGCCTTCTTTGATATCAAACTGTCCTTTGAAAAAGCAGTTACCGCAGAAGATGGCCCTTACCACCAATATGCGGATAAACTCAGCTGGTTCCCATACAAGGGTATTCCAACTTATCCTTTGATTCACCGTGATGAAAAGGGTGAGAAATTTGCTAAAGAATACGAAAAAGCAATCAAAGAGTTGAAAGAAGATGGCACGCTTGCTAAGCTATCTCAGCAATACTTTAAAGAAGATGTCTTTAGTTACGTAGACAAAGACTAGACTAGAAATTTCAAGACTAGAAAGGGTTTTGCATGGTTTCTTATGATTTTTCCAAGGTCTTTCAGTTTTTGCCGACCTTATGGCAGGCGCTTCCTATGACCTTGTCTATTCTCTTTTTTACTACTCTTCTTGGTTCCCTTTTTGGAGGTCTCTTGGCCTGGGCGCAAGTAGGAGAAGATAAGAGTTTTGCAGCAATTTCCAAAGGCTATATCTTTACCCTTCGTTGTACACCGCCGATTGTCTTACTTTTTCTAGTCTTTTATGGCTTGCCAGAATTTCTGAAATGGTGGCTTGGTTTGGATATCAACAACTGGTCTAAAACTATTTTTGTTCTCTTGACGATGATTCTCTTGTTTGCGGCTATTGTTGCCGAAGTTTTCAAGGCGGCCTATCAAGCTATTCCAAAAGGGCAGACAGAGGCCGGGCTTAGTATTGGTTTGACTCCAAGTCAGACTTTTTGGAGAATCATTTTTCCCCAAGCTTTTCAAGTTGCACTTCCCAACATAACAACCGCTATTCTCAATCTTATGCGGGATGCTGCCTTGGCTTATACGATTGGTTTTGTTGATGTCATGGGGGCAGGCAATCTCTTGATCAGTCGCAATTTAGGGAACTACTCGCTGGAAACCTATACGGCAGTTGCACTTCTTTACTGGGGGATTGCCTTGGTTATTTCTAGCTTGAGTCGTTTGCTTGAGAAGTCTTTGGAAACAAAAGGGAGGTAAGAAATGGATATAGACTATATTGTAAAGACCTTTCTGGAGACCTTGAAGGGTGTGCCAATCACCTTGATTATCATGATTGTGGCTATGGTCTTAAGCTTTTTACCTGCTCTATTTTTAGCCTTGGGGCAGATTTACAAGATTCGAGGGGTGAGGAGTTCTTCTCTAGTCTATCTGGCTTTTATCCGAGCGACTCCACCGATTTTATTGATCCTCTTCTTTTATAGTTTGTTTCCAAGTTTGCTGAATCAATTTTTCAAAAGCATAGGAAGTGACTTTGATATTTTCAAGCTTGATCCTCTCTATTATGCCTTTATCATTTATAGTTTGATGACAGTCGGGAGTTTGTCGGAGATTTTGCGTTCAGCCATCTTGACGGTGGACAAGGGACAACTAGAGGCAGCGCATGCGATTGGGCTGACTACAACCCAGGCCTATCTAAGGATTGTTTTTCCACAAGCCTTGCGCTCAGCCTTGCCTAACTTGGCCAATCTGGTGATCAATATCGTCAAAGGGACCTCCCTGGTCTTTGTCATGACCATCAAGGACATCACCGCTATTGCCCGTGTGGAAGCATCCTACGGCTACCAGTATTTTGAGTCTTATTTTGTGATCTTTTTGCAGTATATTTTGATCTGTGGTTTGATTCAGTGGTGCTTCTCCCTACTGGAGAAAGGCTATGTGAAAAAAGAAAAAAGTGCAAAAGCATCTAGCGCGCGTTTTGTATAGGAGGACAGGATGTTACAAGTAGAACATATCGCAAAAACATTTGGTGAGAGACAGGTTCTGGAGGATGTCAATCTCCAGGTCAACCAAGGGGATGTAGTCGTTATCTTAGGACCATCGGGTTCGGGGAAAACGACCTTTCTCCGTTGTCTCAACCACTTAGAAAAAGCTGACAGTGGCCGTTTGACCTTGGCAGGAAAGACCTATGACTTAGCCAAATTGAGCAAGAAAGACATTTTAGAAATTCGCCAAAAAACAGCCTTTGTTTTCCAACACTACAATCTCTTTGCAAATAAAACTGCTCTGGAAAATATTCTAGAAGGCCTTATCGTCGCTCGTAAAGTACCTAAGGGAGAAGCGCTCAAACGTGCAGAATCTGCCTTGGAAAAAGTTGGTTTACTGGCCTATAAAGACTACTACCCTTCCCAGCTGTCTGGAGGGCAACAACAACGAATAGGAATTGCGCGTGCCATTGCCGTCAAGCCCGAGGTGATTTTGCTAGATGAACCAACATCTGCACTAGACCCTGAGTTGGTTGGAGATGTCTTGGATCTTTTGAAACAACTGGCAAGAGAAGGTGTGACCATGGTAGTCGTCACGCATGAGATGGGATTTGCAAGAGATGTTTCCAACCACGTCATTTTCATGGATGGAGGCCGTATCGTAGAGGAGAATAATCCACATGATTTCTTTAGTCGTCCACAGGAAGAACGAACCAAGCAGTTCCTGGCTCGTATCTTATCAGACGCTAGCTATAGTGTAGAATATATGATTTGATAGATAAGTGTATTATGAAAGTAACTTATGAGGCAAAGTTTCAATCTATAAACTATGGAAAAAGGTGTCAGCTTGAAATGATTTTCAGAAAAAGCTAGGTTTTAGACTTAGATTGGCTATTTGAGATGATTTGAGGTACTTTTCGTACACTCAAGTGGGCAATCTTATTTTAGATTTTTCATTTCTCAAAAAACTTAAGAAAAATTTAAGCTAGGAGGTGTATACTAAGTTCATAAGTTAAGAGAAACTTAACTTAAACTCCTAAAACTTTTTCATAATAATCTCCCTATAAAATAAAGTCGCCCAATCAGGCGGCTTATTTTTGTCTATCTGTAAGCAGGGGCAGTAACTTAGCAATAGAAGAATAGAGGGAAATATGGTATAATGAAACGATAGATTTTTGAATAGGAATAAGATCATGTTTGGATTTTTTAAGAAAGATAAAGCTGTAGAAGTTGAGGTTCCAACACAGGTTCCTGCTCATATTGGCATCATCATGGATGGGAATGGCCGTTGGGCTAAAAAACGGATGCAACCACGGGTTTTTGGTCATAAGGCAGGGATGGAAGCCCTCCAAAAGGTGACCAAGGCAGCTAATAAGATGGGAGTTAAGGTCATCACGGTTTATGCCTTTTCAACGGAAAACTGGACGCGTCCAGATCAAGAAGTCAAGTTTATCATGAACTTGCCAGTCGAGTTTTATGATAATTACGTCCCTGAATTGCATGCAAATAATGTTAAGATTCAGATGATTGGGGAGACAGATCGCCTACCTAAGCCGACTTTTGAAGCTTTGAAAAAAGCAGAGGAGTTGACCAAGAACAATACAGGCTTGATTCTCAATTTTGCGCTTAACTATGGTGGTCGTGCTGAAATTACGCAGGCTTTTAAGAGCTTGGCTCAGGAAGTTCTAGATGCCAAAATCAATCCTGGTGATATCACAGAAGATATGATAGGGGATTATCTTTTCACACAACGCCTGCCAAAGGATTTGCGAGATCCTGATTTGATTATCCGTACGAGTGGCGAGTTGCGTTTGAGTAATTTTTTGCCATGGCAAGCAGCCTATAGTGAGCTTTACTTTACGGATACCTTGTGGCCTGATTTTGATGAAGCATCTTTGAAGGAGGCTATTACGGCTTATAATCGTCGCAATCGCCGTTTTGGAGGAGTTTAGGAGAAGATATGACCCAAGATTTACAAAAGAGAACATTGTTTGCGGTATTGGCCCTGGCTATTTTCCTTCCAGTCTTATTTGTGGGAGGACTCTTGTTGCAGATAGGGATTGGTTTGTTAGCGATGCTGGCTGTCCATGAACTCTTGCAGATGAAGGGGCTAAAGACCATGACCATCGAGGGCGCCTTGACCCTCTTTGCGACATTTGCCCTCACAATCCCCTTAGAAAATTATCTAACTTTTTTGCCTGTTGATGGGAATGTGGTTGCTTACAGCGTTTTAATTACGATCATGCTAGGGACGACCGTTTTCAGTAAAAACTATACGATTGAAGATGCAGTTTTCCCGATTGCTATGAGCTTTTATGTTGGTTTTGGTTTTAACGCCTTACTAGATGCTCGGGTGGCAGGTTTTGACAAGGTGCTTCTGGCCCTCTTTATCGTTTGGGCGACAGATAGTGCAGCTTACCTAATAGGGATGAATTTTGGCAAGCATAAGTTGGCACCAAGAGTTTCTCCCAATAAGAGCATTGAGGGCTTTATCGGTGGTATTCTAGGTGCGGTACTGGTAACAGCAATCTTCATGCTAGTAGATAGCACAGTTGCTCTCCCTTATGGGATTTATAGAATGAGCCTCTTTGCTGTCTTCTTCAGTGTGGCAGGTCAGTTTGGTGATTTGATTGAGAGTGCTATGAAACGCCATTTCGGTGTCAAGGATTCTGGGAAATTTATCCCGGGACATGGTGGTGTGTTGGATCGTTTTGACAGTATGCTAGTTGTCTTTCCGATCATGCACTTGTTTGGCCTCTTCTAAAGAAAGGAATATTGAATGATTGGATTGCTAACCTTTATCCTCGTTTTTGGGATTATTGTGGTGGTGCATGAGTTTGGACATTTTTATTTTGCCAAGAAATCAGGCATTCTAGTTCGTGAATTTGCTATTGGTATGGGCCCCAAGATTTTTGCCCATATTGGTAAGGATGGCACTGCTTATACCATTCGGATCCTTCCTTTAGGAGGGTATGTTCGTATGGCTGGTTGGGGGGATGATGCGACGGAAATCAAGACAGGAACCCCAGTCAGTTTAACACTTGCAGAGGATGGTAAGGTCAAACGGATCAATCTATCTGGGAAGAAACTGAGTCAAACAGCTCTTCCTATGCAGGTGACCCAGTTTGATTTCGAAGACAAGCTCTTCATTAAAGGCTTGGTCTTGGAAGAAGAAAAGACCTTTGCTGTGGATCATGATGCAACGGTTGTTGAGGCAGATGGTACCGAAGTACGCATCGCTCCTCTGGATGTACAGTATCAAAATGCTTCTATCTGGGGTAAGCTCATCACCAACTTTGCAGGTCCTATGAATAATTTTATCTTAGGTGTTGTTGTTTTTTGGATCTTGATCTTTTTACAAGGCGGTGTTAGAGATACTCAGACAAATCTCTTTCATGTCATGCCAGAGGGAGCATTGGCTAAGGTAGGTGTGGCTGAAACCGCCCAAATTACCAAGGTCGGCTCGCATGAGGTTAAGAATTGGCAAGACTTGACCCAGGCTGTGGAAGCAGATACCAAGGACAAGACCGCTCCGACCTTGGATGTGACTATTTCTGAAAATGGTAGTGACAAACAAGTCACTGTGACTCCAGAAGAGAATCAAGGACGTTATATTATCGGGGTTCAACCGGGAGTCAAGTCAGACTTTCTATCCATGTTTGTTGGTGGATTTACGACAGCTGCTGATTCAGGGCTCCGTATCCTTTCGGCTCTGAAAAACTTGATTTTCCATCCAGATTTGAACAAACTCGGTGGTCCCGTTGCCATTTTTAAGGCAAGTAGTGATGCTGCTAAAAATGGAATTGAGAATGTCCTCTATTTCCTAGCTATGATTTCCATCAATATCGGAATTTTTAATTTGATTCCGATTCCGGCTTTGGATGGTGGAAAGATTGTGCTCAATATCCTAGAGGCTATCCGCCGGAAACCCCTTAAACAAGAAATTGAAACCTATGTCACCATGGCTGGTGTAGTTATCATGGTTGTCTTGATGCTCGCTGTGACCTGGAATGACATTATGCGACTCTTCTTTTAGATAATCGAGGAATATTATGAAACAAAGTAAAATGCTAATCCCTACGCTTCGCGAAATGCCAAGCGATGCTCAAGTTATCAGCCACGCCCTTATGTTGCGTGCTGGTTATGTTCGTCAAGTTTCTGCCGGTGTTTATTCTTACCTACCACTCGCTAACCGTGTGATTGAAAAGGCTAAGAATATCATGCGCCAAGAGTTTGATAAGATTGGTGCGGTGGAAATGTTGGCTCCTGCCCTTCTCAGTGCCGATCTTTGGCGTGAATCAGGTCGTTATGAAACCTATGGTGAAGACCTTTATAAACTGAAAAATCGTGAAAAGTCAGACTTTATCCTAGGTCCGACACACGAAGAAACTTTTACAGCTATTGTTCGTGACTCTGTCAAGTCTTACAAGCAATTGCCACTCAACCTTTACCAAATCCAACCGAAATACCGTGATGAAAAACGTCCACGTAACGGACTTCTCCGTACGCGTGAATTTATCATGAAAGACGGCTATAGTTTCCATGCTAATTACGATAGTTTGGATGTGACTTATGACGAGTACAAGGCGGCCTATGAACGTATCTTCACTCGTAGTGGCTTGGACTTCAAGGCCATCATCGGTGACGGTGGAGCCATGGGTGGTAAGGATAGCCAAGAATTTATGGCGATTACACCAGCCCGTACAGACCTTGATCGCTGGGTTGTCTTAGACAAGTCAGTTGCCTCATTTGACGAAATTCCTGTAGAAGTACAAGAAGAAATCAAAGCAGAATTGCTTAAGTGGATGGTTTCTGGCGAGGATACCATCGCCTACTCAAGTGAATCTAGCTATGCAGCTAACTTAGAAATGGCAACAAACGCCTACAAACCAAGCAATCGTGTCGTTGCGGAAGAAGAAGTGATTCGCGTCGAAACACCAGGTGTTAAATCCATCGATGAAGTCGCAGCCTTCCTAAATGTCCCAGAAGAACAAACAATCAAAACCCTCTTCTACATGGCAGATGGTGAGCTTGTTGCAGCCCTTCTAGTTGGAAATGACCAACTCAATGAAGTTAAGTTGAAAAATCACTTGGGAGCAGATTTCTTTGATGTGGCTAGCGAAGAAGAAGTAGCAAATGTTATTCCAGCTGGCTTTGGTTCGCTTGGTCCAGTTGGTTTGCCAGAAAATGTGAAAATCATTGCAGACCGTAAGGTGCAAGATGTTCGCAATGCAGTTGTGGGTGCTAACGAAGATGGCTATCACTTGACTGGTGTGAACCCAGGTCGTGACTTTACTGCAGAATATGTGGATATCCGTGAAGTTCGTGAGGGTGAAATTTCACCAGACGGACAAGGGGTTCTTAACTTCGCGCGTGGTATTGAGATCGGCCATATTTTCAAACTCGGAACTCGTTATTCAGCAAGTATGGGCGCAGATGTTTTGGACGAAAATGGTCGTGCTGTGCCAATCATCATGGGTTGTTACGGTATCGGTGTTAGCCGTCTTCTCTCAGCCGTTATGGAGCAACACGCTCGCCTCTTTGTCAACAAAACGCCTAAAGGGGAATACCGTTATGCTTGGGGAGTTAACTTCCCTAAAGAATTGGCACCATTTGATGTGCACCTGATCACTGTCAATGTCAAAGACGAAGAAGCGCAAACCTTGACAGAAAAACTTGAAGCAAACTTGATGGAGGCTGGTTACGAAGTCTTGACAGACGACCGTAACGAACGTGTCGGAGTGAAGTTTAGCGATAGCGACTTGATTGGGTTGCCAATCCGTATTACTGTTGGGAAGAAAGCAGCTGATGGCATCGTAGAAGTTAAGATTAAGGCGACTGGTGACACCATCGAAGTTCATACAGACAACTTGCTTGAAACGCTTGAAATCCTCGGCAAGAAATAAAACTATAATCAGAAGAAAAACAAGGCAAAAATGTAACTAGTTTTTACCTTGTTTTTTCTGTATAATGGGAGTGAAGAATACATAATCAAGTTAAGAGGTATAACAATGTTAAAATTTCCAAAGGATTTTGTCTGGGGTTCCTCTACTTCTGGACCACAGACAGAAGGTCGTGTACCTGGTGACGGAAAGGGAGACAATCTCTGGGATTATTGGTACCAAGTAGAGCCTAATCGCTACTATAATGGGATTGGACCAGACAAAACATCGACTTTTTACGAAAACTGGGAAAAGGATATTGAGCTTCTAGTAGAAACAGGCCATACAGCCTTTCGTACTTCTATCCAGTGGTCTCGTATTTTTCCACAGGGCCGTGGAGAGGTCAATCCTCAAGGGGTGTCTTTCTACCGTCAGGTATTTGAGGCTATTAAAGCTAAGGGTATTCGTCTTTTAGTCAATCTCTATCACTTTGACCTTCCTTTTGCCCTTCAAGAAGACGGAGATGGTTGGGAAAATAAGGCAACCGTCAAGGCTTATGAAGACTATGCTCGTTTTTGTTTTGAGACTTACGGTGACTTGGTGGACCAATGGATTACCTTTAACGAGCCCATTGTCCCCGTAGAGTTTGGCTATTTCTATGATGCCCACTATCCTCACAAGGTGGATGCCAAAGCTGCGGTTAAGGTTGCTTATCACACACAATTGGCTAGTAGTCTTGCGGTTAAGGCCTGTCATGAGATTTTGCCTGATTCCAAGATTGGGATTGTCCTTAATTTGACACCAGCCTATCCTCGTAGCCAACATTCTGCAGATGTCAAGGCTGCTCGCATTGCCGACCTCTTCCAAGCTCAATCTTTCCTAGATCCGTCTGTCTTGGGGGCTTATCCAGAAGAGCTAGTGAAAATCTTGTCTGAGCATGATTTGCTGCCAGAGTACACTGTTGAAGAGTTAGAACTTATTCGTGACCATACAGTGGACTTTCTTGGAGTCAACTATTACCAACCTTTGCGTGTCATGGCGCCACGTTTTGCCAAGCATCCAGACAGCCCACTCTTGCCAGAACATTTTTACGAGCCTTATGTTATGCCTGGTCGTAAGATCAATCCCCACCGCGGTTGGGAAATCTATGAGCAAGGGATTTACCATATCGCTCAAAATATCAAAGAAAATTATGGTAATATTGAGTGGATGTTGACAGAGAATGGCATGGGTGTTGAAGGTGAAGACAAGTTCCGTGAGAATGGCATGATTCAGGACGACTATCGTATTGACTTTGTCAAAGGGCATTTGCGTGAACTCCACCGTGCCATTGAAGACGGAGCCAACTGTAAAGGCTACTTGATTTGGACCTTTATTGATTGCTGGTCATGGCTCAATAGCTATAAAAACCGCTATGGTTTGGTTGAGCTTGACTTGGAAACGCAGGAACGTCGCCTGAAGAAATCAGGCCACTGGTTCAAAGAGCTCAGCGACCATAATGGATTTTAAGAATAAAAGTGAGATGAAAATCATCTCACTTTTTAATATGTGACTACGGATCAGTATAGTTTTATCTATTACAAGTATGATAAAATCTTTCCATCTAAGTCGCAAGGGAGATGGTACTGGATATATATTTTCTTTAATTATGGTAAAATAGTAAGAGAATAATGTGAGGAAAATGAATGTCAAGTAAGTTTGAAATTTTAATGAATCAACTAGGAATCTCTGATCAGCTGAGACAGGATCCTGCTCTTGTTGATGCAAGAATTGAGCGTGTTGTGGTTCATAAAATTAGTAAGGTCTGGGAATTTCATTTTGTATTTTCTAAAATTTTACCTATAGAAATCTTTCTAGAGTTAAAGAAAGGGTTGAGTGAGGAATTCTCTAAGACTGGAAATAAAGCTGTTTTCGAAATCAAGGTTCTCTCTCAGGAATTTTCAAATGAACTTTTGCAGTCCTACTATAAGGAGGCTTTTTCTGAAGGTCCATGTGCTAGCCAAGGGTTTAAATCTCTTTATCAGAACCTGCAAGTTCGTGCGGAGGGAAATCAGCTCTTTATTGAAGGTTCAGAGGCGATTGATAAGGAACACTTTAAGAAGAATCATCTTCCTAATTTAGCAAAGCAACTTGAAAAATTTGGTTTTCCTGTTTTTGTCTGCCAAATCGAGAAGAACGATGCCCTTACACAAGAGCAGGAGGAAGCCTTCCATACGGAGAATGAACAAATCGTCCAGGCTGCCAATGAAGAGGCTCTACGTGCTATGGAACAACTGGAACAAATGGCTCCTCCTCCAGTAGAAGAGAAACCGACCTTTGACTTTCAGGCTAAAAAGGCTGCAGCCAAGCCAAAACTAGATAAGGCAGAAGTTACCCAGATGATTGACGTGACAACTGAGGAAAATCGTTTGGTCTTTGAGGGAGTTGTCTTTGATGTCGAGCATAAAGTGACCAGAACGGGT
This sequence comes from uncultured bacterium, assembly GCA_963528645.1. Taxonomy (GTDB): domain Bacteria; phylum Bacillota; class Bacilli; order Lactobacillales; family Streptococcaceae; genus Streptococcus. Next base: position 72,579 of record CAURVH010000006.1, on the reverse strand, counting down.
CGTGTTTTGATCAACTTTAAAATGACGGACTATAGTTCAAGCTTCTCAATGCAAAAATGGGTTAAGAATGAAGAAGAAGCTCAGAAGTTTGACATCATCAAGAAAAATTCTTGGCTTCGTGTTCGTGGGAATGTAGAGATGAATAACTTCACACGAGATTTGACAATGAATGTGCAGGATGTGCAGGAGGTTGTTCACTATGAACGCAAGGATTTGATGCCAGAAGGTGAGCGTCGGGTTGAGTTTCATGCTCATACCAATATGTCGACTATGGATGCTCTGCCAGAGGTAGAAAAAATCGTTGAGACAGCTGCTAAGTGGGGACACAAGGCGGTTGCTATCACGGACCATGGGAATGTCCAGTCCTTCCCACATGGCTATAAGGCAGCTAAGAAAGCTGGAATTCAGCTAATCTATGGAATGGAAGCCAATATCGTTGAAGACCGCGTTCCTATCGTTTATAACGAAGTAGAGATGGACTTGTCGGAAGCGACCTATGTGGTCTTTGACGTGGAAACGACGGGACTTTCAGCTATTTATAATGACTTGATTCAGGTTGCGGCCTCTAAGATGTACAAGGGAAATGTCATTGCTGAATTTGATGAATTTATCAACCCAGGTCATCCCTTGTCAGCCTTTACTACAGAGTTGACTGGTATTACAGATGATCATGTCAAAAATGCCAAACCACTGGAACAAGTTTTGCAAGAATTCCAAGAATTCTGTAAGGACACAGTCCTAGTTGCCCACAATGCCACCTTTGACGTTGGCTTTATGAATGCTAACTATGAGCGTCATGGTCTGCCTAAGATTAGCCAACCAGTTATTGATACGCTGGAGTTTGCTAGGAACCTCTATCCTGAATATAAACGTCATGGTTTGGGGCCTTTGACCAAGCGTTTTGGTGTGGCACTGGAACACCACCACATGGCCAATTACGATGCGGAAGCTACTGGCCGTTTGCTCTTCATCTTTATCAAAGAGGTAGCAGAAAAACATGGTGTGACTGATCTAGCTAGGCTAAATATTGATCTAATCAGTCCAGATTCTTATAAAAAAGCTCGGATCAAGCATGCGACTATTTATGTCAAGAATCAGGTGGGGCTAAAAAATATCTTTAAACTGGTTTCTTTGTCTAACACCAAGTACTTTGAAGGGGTGCCACGGATTCCGAGAACGGTTCTAGATGCTCATCGAGAAGGTTTGATTTTGGGGTCGGCTTGCTCGGAAGGCGAAGTTTTTGATGCAGTTGTTTCCCAAGGTGTGGATGCGGCAGTCGAGGTGGCCAAGTATTATGACTTTATCGAGGTCATGCCACCTGCTATCTATGCTCCCTTGATTGCCAAGGAGCAGGTCAAGGATATGGCAGAACTCCAGACCATTATCAAGAGTTTGATAGAGGTCGGGGATCGTCTTGGGAAGCCTGTTCTGGCTACGGGGAATGTCCACTATATCGAACCGGAAGAAGAGATTTACCGTGAAATTATCGTCCGTAGTTTGGGACAGGGGGCTATGATTAACCGAACCATCGGTCACGGCGAACATGCCCAACCAGCTCCACTTCCCAAAGCTCATTTTCGAACAACTAATGAGATGTTGGATGAATTTGCTTTCTTGGGAGAAGAATTGGCCCGTAAACTGGTTATTGAAAACACCAATGCCTTGGCAGAAATATTTGAGTCTGTTGAGGTCGTTAAGGGTGACTTGTACACGCCGTTTATCGACAAGGCAGAAGAAACGGTCGCTGAATTGACCTATAAGAAAGCTTTTGAGATTTATGGAAATCCGTTGCCAGATATCGTTGATTTGCGGATTGAAAAAGAATTGACTTCTATTCTGGGAAATGGATTTGCCGTGATTTACCTGGCATCGCAGATGCTGGTACAACGTTCCAATGAACGGGGCTACTTGGTGGGTTCTCGTGGGTCTGTTGGGTCCAGTTTTGTTGCGACCATGATTGGGATTACGGAGGTTAATCCTCTTTCTCCTCATTATGTTTGTGGTCAGTGTCAGTATAGTGAGTTTATCACGGATGGTTCTTATGGTTCAGGTTTTGATATGCCCAATAAGGATTGTCCAAACTGTGGTCATAAACTTAGCAAAAATGGGCAGGATATTCCGTTCGAGACCTTCCTTGGTTTTGATGGAGATAAGGTTCCCGATATTGACTTGAACTTCTCGGGAGAAGATCAGCCTAGCGCCCACTTGGATGTGCGTGATATCTTTGGTGAAGAATATGCCTTCCGTGCAGGAACGGTTGGTACGGTGGCTGCTAAGACTGCCTATGGATTTGTAAAGGGCTACGAGAGAGACTACGGGAAGTTTTATCGCGATGCAGAGGTGGAGCGCCTCGCCCAAGGTGCAGCTGGTGTCAAGCGGACCACAGGACAACACCCAGGGGGAATCGTAGTTATTCCTAACTACATGGATGTTTACGACTTTACGCCTGTTCAGTATCCAGCAGATGACGTGACGGCTGAATGGCAGACGACTCACTTCAACTTCCACGATATCGATGAGAACGTCCTCAAACTCGATGTGCTGGGACATGATGATCCGACCATGATTCGAAAATTGCAGGACTTGTCTGGGATTGACCCTAATGAAATTCCTATGGATGATGAAGGCGTGATGGCCCTCTTTTCTGGGACGGATGTACTTGGGGTGACGCCGGAGCAAATCGGAACGCCGACGGGCATGCTGGGAATCCCAGAGTTTGGAACTAACTTTGTACGTGGAATGGTAGACGAGACGCATCCAACGACCTTTGCGGAGTTACTTCAGCTCTCAGGTCTGTCCCATGGTACCGATGTCTGGTTGGGGAATGCTCAGGATCTAATCAAGCAAGGGATTGCAGACCTATCAACCGTTATCGGTTGTCGGGACGACATCATGGTTTACCTCATGCATGCGGGTCTTGAACCTAAGATGGCCTTTACCATCATGGAACGGGTACGTAAGGGCTTGTGGTTGAAGATTTCCGAAGAGGAGAGAAATGGCTATATCGAAGCCATGAAGGCCAATAAGGTGCCAGAGTGGTATATCGAGTCCTGTGGAAAAATCAAGTATATGTTCCCTAAAGCCCATGCGGCAGCCTACGTTATGATGGCCTTGCGCGTAGCCTACTTCAAGGTTCACCATCCCATTTATTACTACTGTGCTTACTTCTCCATCCGCGCCAAGGCCTTTGATATCAAGACCATGGGTGCGGGTTTGAATGCCATCAAGCGCAGAATGGCAGAAATCGCTGAAAAACGGAAGAATAATGAAGCCTCTAATGTGGAAATTGACCTCTATACAACTCTTGAGATTGTCAATGAAATGTGGGAACGTGGTTTCAAGTTTGGTAAACTCGATCTCTACCGTAGTCAGGCGACAGAGTTCCTCATCGATGGGGACACTCTCATCCCGCCATTTGTCGCAATGGATGGTCTAGGAGAGAACGTTGCCAAGCAATTGGTGCGAGCGCGCGAAGAGGGAGAATTCCTCTCTAAAACAGAACTGCGCAAACGTGGTGGACTCTCATCAACCTTGGTTGAAAAGATGGATGAAATGGGGATTCTCGGCAATATGCCAGAGGATAACCAGTTGAGTTTGTTTGATGAGTTGTTTTAAGAATTAGAACGGAGAACATCTTTATGAAACTAAGAATTTTTGCGGAAGATAAACCTGCTGAAAAGGTTTTTGACTATCAGTTAGAGCTGGCAGATGAAACAATTATTCTATCGACAGCACTCTTGTCTGGTGCCATTGCTTTAGCAGGATTATTATCTGCTTTGAAAGAAAAATAAAAATAGAAAAGAGAAAACAACATGGTTTTACCAAATTTTAAAGAAAATCTAGAAAAATATGCGAAATTGTTGGTTGCGAACGGGATTAACGTGCAACCTGGTCACACCTTGGCTCTCTCTATCGATGTGGAGCAACGTGAGTTGGCACATTTAATCGTGAAAGAAGCTTATGCCTTGGGTGCGCATGAGGTTATCGTTCAGTGGACAGATGATGTCATCAACCGTGAGAAATTCCTCCACGCGCCGATGGATCGTCTGGACAATGTGCCAGAATACAAGATTGCTGAGATGAACTATCTCTTGGAGAATAAGGCTAGCCGTCTCGGTGTTCGTTCATCTGACCCAGGTGCCTTGAACGGAGTGGATGCGGATAAGCTTTCAGCTTCCGCCAAAGCGATGGGACTTGCGATGAAGCCAATGCGCATCGCAACTCAATCCAACAAGGTTAGCTGGACTGTAGCAGCCGCTGCTGGACTTGAATGGGCTAAGAAAGTCTTTCCAAATGCTGCGAGCGATGAAGAAGCAGTGGACCTCCTTTGGGATCAAATCTTCAAAACTTGCCGTGTCTACGAAGAAGATCCAGTTAAGGCTTGGGAAGAACATGCAGCCATCCTCAAGAGTAAGGCAGATATGCTTAATAAGGAGCAATTCTCAGCCCTTCACTACACAGCGCCGGGGACGGATTTGACACTTGGCTTGCCGAAGAACCACGTTTGGGAATCAGCTGGAGCAGTCAATGCACAGGGAGAAGGATTCTTGCCAAATATGCCGACAGAGGAAGTCTTCACTGCCCCTGACTTCCGTCGTGCAGATGGTTATGTAACTTCTACAAAACCACTTAGCTATAACGGCAATATCATCGAAGGGATTAAAGTAACCTTCAAGGATGGTCAAATCGTGGATATTTCAGCTGAGAAGGGTGATCAGGTCATGAAAGACCTTGTCTTTGAAAATGCGGGTGCGCGTGCCTTGGGTGAATGTGCCTTGGTACCAGATCCAAGCCCAATTTCTCAGTCAGGCATTACCTTCTTTAATACCCTTTTCGACGAAAATGCGTCAAACCACTTGGCTATCGGTGCTGCCTATGCGACCAGCGTTGTTGGTGGTGCAGAGATGAGCGAAGAAGAGCTTGAAGCTGCAGGACTTAACCGTTCAGATGTTCACGTGGACTTTATGATTGGTTCGAATCAAATGGATATCGATGGTATTCGTGAGGATGGAACACGCGTACCCCTCTTCCGCAATGGAAACTGGGCTGTTTAAGGAGTTACAATGCTTGGAAGTATGTTTGTTGGTCTCCTAGTGGGACTCTTGGCAGGTGCTTTGACCAATCGCGGAGAGAGTATGGGATGCTTTGGAAAAATGTTTCTCGGCTGGATTGGTGCCTTTCTGGGTCACCTGCTCTTTGGAACTTGGGGACCAATTTTAGCGGGAACAGCTGTTATTCCTGCTGTTTTAGGTGCTATGGTTGTCTTAGCTATTTTCTGGAGACGAGGAAGTTAAGTTCCTAAAACTAAATCTGAAAAGAAAAGGAGGTTGGTCATTGAGCCAGCCTCCTTTTGAGTATGATATAATAGTTCTATGAGATTAGATAAATTTTTAGTTGCCTGCGCTGTAGGGAGTCGAACAGAGGTCAAAAGCTTGCTCAAGGCTGGGCGCGTGACGGTAAATGGTAAAAAAGAAAAGTCAGCTAAACTGCAGATCAATGAAGAAAGAGATGAGATTCGCTTTGATGGTCAAGTACTAGAGTACGAGGAGTTTGTCTACTATATGATGAACAAGCCCCAAGGAGTCATTTCAGCGACTGAGGATTCTATCCACAGAACGGTGTTGGACTTGTTGAATGATATTGCTCGGACCAAGGAAGTTTTCCCAGTAGGGCGCTTGGATATCGATACGCATGGTCTTCTGCTCTTGACCAATGACGGCCAGCTTGCCCATGCTTTGCTTTCACCAAAACGTCATGTGCATAAGACCTATCTGGCACAAGTCGAGGGAATTATGACCCAAGAAGATGTGGAGACATTTGCTAAGGGAATTCCGCTCAAGGACTTTATCTGCCAGCCCGCTAAGCTGGAGATTATGTCGGTAGATCCAGAAAAGAATCAAAGTCTGGTTCGTGTGACCATTGCAGAAGGGAAGTTCCATCAAGTCAAGCGTATGGTATCCTACTGTGGCAAGGAAGTGGTGGACCTACAACGTTTGACGATGGGAACTCTGATTTTAGACGAGAACCTGAAACGCGGTGAATGGCGTCGTTTGACCAAGGAAGAATTAGAGACTCTCCTTGCTAGTATTGCTTAGTTTGGATTATGTTAGAAAAGGTGAGGGAGAATGTCCTTGCCTTTTTAAGTTTTTCGGTTGCTTCCTTTGTGAAAAGAGTTATAATAGACAGTAGAATAAAAGGAGGAATCTATGAACGCGATTCAAGAATCATTTACAGATAAACTTTTTGCCAACTATGAAGCAAATGTCAAATACCAAGCAATCGAAAATGCTGCCAGCCACAATGGAATTTTTGCAGCCCTAGAGCGTCGCCAGAGCCATGTAGACAATACACCTGTTTTCTCATTGGATTTGACCAAGGACAAGGTTACTAACCAGAAAGCGTCTGGTCGTTGCTGGATGTTTGCAGCTCTCAACACCTTCCGCCACAAACTCATCTCTCAATACAAGCTTGAAAACTTTGAATTGTCACAAGCTCACACATTCTTCTGGGACAAGTATGAGAAATCCAACTGGTTCTTGGAGCAAGTGATTGCGACTGCAGACCAAGATTTGACGAGCCGCAAGGTTAGCTTCCTACTCCAAACTCCACAACAAGACGGTGGTCAGTGGGATATGGTTGTTGCCCTCTTTGAGAAATACGGTGTCGTTCCTAAGTCTGTTTATCCTGAGTCAGTTTCTTCTAGCAACAGCCGTGAGCTCAATGCAATTCTTAACAAATTGCTTCGTCAAGATGCTCAAATCTTGCGTGACTTGCTTGCTTCTGGTGCAGACCAAGCGACTGTTCAAGCTAAGAAAGAAGACCTCTTGCAAGAAATCTTTAACTTCCTTGCTATGTCTTTAGGACTTCCACCACGTCAGTTTGACTTTGCTTATCGTGATAAGGATGATAACTACCAAAGCGAAAAAGGTATCACACCACAGGAATTTTACAAGAAATACGTCAATCTTCCTCTAGAAGACTATGTTTCTGTTATCAACGCTCCAACTGCTGACAAGCCTTACGGTAAATCTTACACAGTTGAGATGTTGGGGAATGTGGTTGGTAGCCGTGCAGTTCGCTACATCAATGTACCTATGGAGCGTTTGAAAGAATTAGCGATTGCCCAAATGCAAACAGGTGAGACTGTTTGGTTTGGTTCAGATGTCGGTCAACTCAGCAACCGCAAAGCTGGAATTCTTGCGACTGATGTTTATGATTTTGAATCAAGCATGGATATTCAACTCACTCAAGACAAGGCTGGACGTTTGGACTATAGCGAAAGCTTGATGACCCACGCCATGGTCTTGACAGGTGTGGACTTGGATGAAAATGGCAAGTCAACCAAGTGGAAGGTTGAAAACTCATGGGGAGATAAGGTCGGCGCAGATGGTTACTTTGTTGCCTCAGACGCTTGGATGGATGAATACACTTACCAAATCGTTGTCCGTAAGGAATTGCTAACAGCAGATGAACAAGCTGCTTATGAAGCAGAACCAATCGTGTTAGCACCTTGGGATCCAATGGGTGCCTTGGCAGAATAAAGCATAGAGAAAAGAGGTTAGGGGAATCCTAGCCTCCTTTTAAGTTCTTCTTAAAGTGGCGATAGATGATGCTTGCCAAGGGAGTTCTTCTTATTTTGAGTCTTTAAGTGACAGAGGAAAGGATATGTGTTACTATAGTAGTACAAAAGGATATCGGAGTAGAAATGAAGTATTTAAGCAGTCAAGGCATCAAGGAACGTCAACGAAACATCAGCGACATTAAACCCTACAAAACAACAAAGGAAATCGTCGTTTCAAATATCTTTACCTTTTTTAATGCTATGAACTTGGCTCTAGCAGTTTTAGTAGCCACAACCTTGCGATTTGAAAATATGCTCTTTTTAGGTGTGATTGCTATCAATACAGCTATCGGGATTTTCCAAGAAGTGCGTTCAAAAAATGCCTTAGAAAAGCTGAGTTTGCTTGGTAAAAGTAAGTATAAAGTTAATCGAGATTGTCAAACAATCGAGATTGATCCAGAGGACATCGTTCTGGGTGAGTACCTGCATCTCAATCTGGGTGATCAGGTGCCTGTCGATGTAGAAGTCCTTGAAGGGAATATTGAAGTTGATGAGTCTTTGCTGACGGGTGAGAGTGATTCGATCTTTAAAACGGTTGGTGATAAGCTGATGAGCGGAAGTAATGTCGTCAGCGGTACTTGTCTGGTCACGGCGACGGCTGTGGGGCAGGATAGCTACATCAACAAACTCGCAAAATCCAGCAAGGAATTCAAAAAATACCCTTCTCAACTGCGCGATTACATGGATAAGATTTTAAAAATCGTCTCGATCTTGCTGGTGCCAGTTGCCATTCTGCTCTATGTCAGAGGTTTTAGTTTAGGGCGGTCTTATGTTGATATTGTCTTGGGAAGTTCTGGTGCCTTGGTTGGCATGATTCCAGAGGGTTTGATTCTACTAGTCAGTGTGTCTCTGGCGGTAGCGGCCATGAAGCTGGCGAAAAAGAAGGTTTTGGTGCAGGAACTATATTGTGTGGAAACCTTGGCGCGAGTAGATGTTCTTTGTTTTGATAAGACTGGGACCATCACGACTGGCAATATGAAGGTTCAAGAAATGGATGCTAATGTAGCAGAGAAACTGTCCTCTTATCTAGTCTATTTTGACGATGAAAATGCGACTTCACGGGCTCTGAAGACTTACTTAACCTGTGAGAAAAAGTGGGAAGTTCAAGAAGTCGGTGCTTTTTCAAGCAAAAACAAGTATTCCTTTGTTCAAGTAAAAGATGGTGGGACCTATTTCTTTGGGGCTTATGAGTTTCTAGGCTTTACCCAGCCGATGGATGCCTACTATGAACATCTAAAACAGCAAGGTTTTCGAATCTTGACACTTGCTCACAGCAAGGACCAGATCATGAGTCCAGACAATATGGAACTACTGGGGCACGTCGTTTTGTCAGATGAAGTTAAGGACAATACCAAGGAAACCTTTGACTATTTCGAGTCACAAGGTGTTGAAGCGAAGATTATCAGTGGTGATAATCATGTAGCTGTATATGGGGTGGCTCGTAAAGCAGGTTTTAAGGAAGAAGCCCGTGCGATTGATATGACCAAGGTGAGCGATGATGACTTTGAAAGAGTGGTCCTGGAACACGATATATTTGGACGTGTGACACCTGAACAGAAGCAAAAGATGGTGACCGTTTTGCAAAAGGCTGGTAAGACAGTTGCCATGAGTGGTGATGGAGTTAATGATGTTTTGGCTCTCAAGAAAGCAGATATTAGTTTTGCTATGAATGGCGCCACCAGTGCAGCCAAAAGTGTATCCAATATTGTTTTCCTGACAGATGACTTTGCAGTATTTTATGATATCTTGATGGAAGGACGCCGTGTCATCAATAACATCCAAAAGGTAGCTTCTCTCTTTCTAACAAAGACTTTCTTCTCCATCGTATTTGCGATTTTGAGTGTGATTTTTGGTTTGGAATTTGCCTTTATCCCCATTCAGTTCACGATTATTTCAGCCATTACGATTGGGATTCCATCCTTCTTCCTAACTTTTGAGTCCAATAAAGAAAAGGTCAGCACACATTTTATGCGAGATATTTTGATCAATGCTGCGATTGGTGGTGGCATTCTGGTTGCTAGCGTTCTCCTGACGAACTTCTTTATCACTGTTCCAGGTCAGATCAAATTTATTTGCTTCCTCCTTGCTTTGATCAATGGTCTATGTCTGGTTGCTAAGGTCAGTCTGCCTTTTAATCGATACAAGCTGCTCTTGCTCACGTTTTTGAGCCTTGTAGCCCTTGTTGGCGTACTTGCCAATACCTTTATCATTCAAGGTGCTTTTGTGCCTTTAGAGGCCACTCAAATGCTTTATGTTGTCATCCTAGCAGTAGTAATTGGAAGCTTTCATTATCTGACTAGGAGAAAAAGTTGACACACAAAAAGAATCAGGGTTTAATCCTGATTCTTTTTTATCTACATCTTCAATTGCTTGGATTACATGATACCGAAGAAACGAGCTGCGATACCTACTGCAAAGAGAGCAAGAATGATTGTGATTGGTGATACTTTTTTCTTAAGCAACCACATGCAGAGGAAAGTAAGGAGAAGTCCCATCAATCCTGGGATCAATGAGTTCAACTGGCCTTGAAGAGTTTGTGGTTGAATCTTATCTAAGCTCAATCCACCAAGTGCTTGCCCAAGGATACCTTTCAATTCAGCACCTGATACAGGACCTTCTGGGAAGTTAATGTAAGCACCTTCTGCCAATTGTTTACCTGGAAGGTTCACAGTAAAGTTGATAGACACCCAACGTTGTACAAGAACGGCAAGGATGAACATACCAAGGATAGAAGCTCCTTTAGTGATGTCTTTTAAGATACCACCAGACATGTCTTTAGTGATTTCAGATCCAGCTTTGTAACCGAACTCTTGTGTATACCATAGGAAGGCCATACGGATAGCATTCCATCCAAAGAAGAAGAGAAGTGGACCAACAATGTTACCAGATGCAGCAAGTGATGCACCAAGGGCTCCAAGGATAGGACGAACTGTAAACCAGAAAACTGGGTCACCGATACCAGCAAGAGGTCCCATCATACCGATCTTAACCCCTTGGATAGCTGCGTCGTCGATTTCAACACCGTTAGCGCGCTCTTCTTCAAGTGCAAGAGTAACCCCCATGATTGGAGCAGCTACGTATGGGTGAGTGTTGAAGAACTCAAGGTGACGCTCAAGAGCAGCCGCTTGGTCTTCTTTTTTAGTGTACAATTTTTTGATAGCTGGGATCAATGAGTAAGCCCAACCCAAGTTTTGCATACGTTCGTAGTTCCAAGAACCTTGAAGGAATTGTGAACGCCACCAAACTTTTTGACGATCTGATTTTGATAATTGAATTTTTTCAGCCATGATTGTTCCCCTTTCTAGTAGTCTTCTAGGATATCACCGATTGGGTCGTTAGAAGTCGCAGCTCCGCCGCCACCGTTTCCACCTTGTTTTGTAAGGTTAAGGTAGATGAAGGCAAGGGCAACACCGATGACACCAAGGGCAATCAAAGTCAATTGAGAGATTGCTGCAAGAGCAAAACCGATAGCGAAGAATGGCCATACTTCACGAGTTGCCATCATGTTGATAACCATAGCGTAACCAACGGCAACAACCATAGCACCACCGACAGCCATACCACCATTCAACCATTCTGGCATTAGGCCAAGAGCGTCTTTAACAGCAGAAGCTGGGATAGCGATAAGGAAGGCTGCAGGAATAGCGATACGAAGACCTTGAAGAACAAGAGCAAAGTAGTGAGCGCGTTCAACAGCTGCAATGTTTCCTTCTTTTGCAGCTGCGTCAGCAGAGTGGACCAAGGCAACTGAGATTGTACGAACAATCATTGTCAAGAAAAGTCCAGCTACGGCAAGAGGGATAGCTGTTGCCGTTGCAACGGCGATACCTTCAGTAGTAAAGTTACCACCTTTGATCAAGATGATTGCTGCAGCAACAGATGCAAGAGCAGCGTCAGGAGCTACGGCAGCTCCGATGTTTGCCCAACCAAGGGCGATCATTTGAAGAGATCCACCAAGCATAACACCTGCTTCGAGGTTACCAGTTGCAAGTCCGATAAGGGTACATGCGACGATTGGTTGATGGAATTGGAATTGGTCGAGGATACCTTCAAGACCTGCAAGGAAGGCAACAACTACAACCAAGATAGCAGAAATGATTGAAATATCTGACATGGTTTTATTCCTTTTCTATTTAGTTTTAATAAAGTATTTAATCCTGTTTTCAAAATGATAGAAACAGATTAAAATTATTGAACGTTTGCTTTGTTAATCAAGTCAAACAAATCTTTTTTCGTGTCGTTTGGTACTTTACGTACATCAAATTCAACACCAAGGTCACGCATTTTTTCAAAGGTTGCAACATCGTCTTTGTCCATAGACAAAACGTTGTTAATCATTGTTTTACCTGTTGAGTGAGCCATAGAACCAACGTTAAGGGTCTTGATTGGCACGCCACCTTCGATAGCACGAAGTGCATCTTGTGGAGTTTCAAACAAGATAAGGGCATGAGTGTCACCGAAACGTGGGTCTTTTGCAACGTCAATCAATTTTTTGATTGGTACAACGTTCGCTTTTACTCCGTTAGGAGCAGCTTGCTTGATCAATTCTTTACGCAACTCGTCGTTTGCAACGTTATCTGAAGCAACGATGATACGATTTGCTTTTGAATCTGGTGTCCAAGCAGTTGCAACCTGACCGTGAAGGAGACGAGTGTCTAGACGAGCAAGATTGATTTTCAGTTTACCGTCACCGATAACTGTTCCTTCTGGAATAGCAGCTTGGGCAGCAGGAGCAGCTGCAGCAGTTGCAACTTCCTCAACTGGGTTAAGCTCTTCTGGAAGAGCTTTGATGCCATCTTTGGCTTCTTTAATGATATTCGCAGCGACTTTTTCCACACCTGCAGTAGCGTCCATCAGACGCTCTGTGTAGGCTTGGATCAACATCGGCAAGTTAAGTCCTGTGATGATGGCAAACTTACGTTCAGGATTTTCTCCCATCACGCGGCTAGCTTGGTTGAATGGAGATCCACTCCAAAGGTCAGCCAATACTAGAACCTCATCTTCTGCGTCAAATGCAGCCACAGCGTTGTTGAATTTAGCGTAAAGGTCATCTGGACCTTCGTTTGGCATAAAGGTCACAACTTGAACCTTTTCTTGTTCACCAAAGATCATAGATCCAGACTGATGAATACCCGCAGCAAATTCGCCGTGGCTCGCAATAATGATTCCGATACTCATTATTGTCATTCCTCCTTTAAAATGTTTGACTATTTGTTTAAGAAAACTTTAAGCCTAACTTTAAGTATAAACCGTTTTCAAACAAAAATCAACCATTTCTTATAAATATGTATTGGTTTTCAATGAAAACTCGCTTACAAAATGTTAATATATAAAACTTTTTGTAGAAATGTTTAAAAAGATAAGGGAGTAATTTAATATAAAAAAATGAAAACAGGCCGATTAATTGAAAAATTGTGAAAATCAAAAAAGCTAGCACAAGCTAACTTTTTGAGTGTCATAAGAACAAATCTTGTAGGGTATGGGCAACACCATCTTCATCATTTGTCAGAGAGAGTTGCTCATCTGCATATGGTAGCAAATCGGGATTGGCATTCTTCATAGCATATCCCTTGCCTGCAAATGCCAACATTTCGGTGTCATTGTGCTCATCACCGAAGGCAATCAAATCTTGTCTGTCACGGTTCATAACATTGAGCAAGTATTCTAAAGCAAAGGCTTTGTTGACTCCTTTTGGTGTACATTCGAGAATGTTGAGAGGGCCTCCCCAGGTATTGATTGCTAGTTGGTGTTGGTAAAAACGATTCATCTCATCTGCTAGCGCGTATTTATCATCGACTCTTGTTTGCAAGAGGATACAGTTAGGGTCCTTGGTCACCAATTCAGATTTGAATTGATTTTCTGGCTGGAAATTCTCTACGCCAAATAGTTTGGGATTGGCAATTTCTTCATTAGGAGCCGTGATATAAAATTTCTTACGATATTCCCCTGCAATAAAGTCGGCTTGGATATCCTCTTTACGCTTAACCATATCTAAGAGGTATTTTTTGTCCAAGGTCAGGCACTTTTCATGCTCCCAAGCCTGTCCTGGTAGATGGGTAAGGGAACCATTGAAGTTAATCATGGGGGTGTGCAACTCTAATTCTTGATAAAATTCTTTTGCCATACGATAAGGACGTCCTGTAGTAATAATGACATGGTGGCCTTTTTCAGCAATTCGTTTAATTGTGTTTCGAGTAAAATCTGAAATCTTACTCTCTGAGTTGAGCAGGGTTCCGTCCAAATCGACTGCGATAATTTTTTTAGTCATATAAACCTTCCTAGTACATTCCAGATAAGATGTCTACTATTATATCAAAAAGAAAGAAGAAAAACAGACTCAAAACAAAAATAGAAATTTCATTTTGTTAAATAAATCAAACAAACATATTGAAAAGGTGAATGATAAATGATATAATACTCATATTGTTCGTAAAAAACAAAAGGAGATTAAACATGGACAAACTATTTAAACTAAAAGAGCACGGGACAGATGTCCGTACAGAGGTGCTTGCTGGTTTAACAACATTCTTTGCAATGAGTTATATTCTCTTTGTAAACCCTCAAATGCTTTCACAAACAGGGATGCCTGTTCAAGGTGTGTTCTTGGCAACAATTATCGGTTCTGTAGTTGGTACTTTGATGATGGCTTTCTATGCTAATTTGCCATACGCACAAGCACCAGGTATGGGACTCAATGCTTTCTTCACATTTACAGTTGTATTTGGGATGGGCTATACTTGGAAAGAAGCTCTTGGTATGGTCTTCATTTGTGGAATTATTTCACTGATTATTACCTTGACAAATGTTCGTAAAATGATCATCGAATCCATTCCTACAACACTTCGTTCAGCTATTTCCGCTGGTATTGGTGTTTTCCTTGCCTATGTTGGGATTAAGAATGCTGGTCTCTTGAAATTCTCAATTGACCCAGGTACTTATACTGTAGCAGGTGAGGGAGCAGATAAGGCGCAAGCAGCTATTACAGCAAATTCTTCAGCAGTTCCAGGTTTGGTTGACTTTAACAACACAGCAGTGTTGGTCGCACTTGCTGGTCTGGCTATTACAATCTTCTTTGTTGTTAAAGGCATCAAAGGTGGAATCATTCTTTCTATTTTAACAACGACTGTGCTTGCCATTGCTGTTGGTGTTGTGAAATTGTCAGGGATTGACTTCGCTAGCAACAATCTTTCATCAGCAGTTAATGACCTTGGGACTTTGTTTGGTGCCGCTCTGGGCTCAGAAGGTTTAGGATCTTTGATTTCAAACACTTCACGTTTGCCAGAAACTTTGATGGCCATTCTTGCTTTCTCACTAACGGATATTTTTGATACAATTGGTACTCTTATCGGTACTGGTGAAAAAGTTGGTATCGTTGCGACAAGTGGTGAAAACCATGAGTCAGTTAAATTGGACAAGGCTCTTTACTCTGACTTGGTGGCGACTTCAGTAGGTGCCATTGCAGGTACTTCAAACGTTACGACTTATGTTGAGTCTGCGGCGGGTATCGGCGCTGGTGGACGTACTGGTTTGACAGCCCTAGTAGTTGCGATCTGTTTTGCTCTCTCTAGCTTCTTTAGCCCACTTCTAGCGATTGTTCCGATAGCTGCAACAGCGCCAATTTTGATCATCGTCGGAATCATGATGCTTTCTAACTTGAAAAACATTCCTTGGGATGATATGGCTGAAGCGGTTCCTGCCTTCTTCACATCTATCTTTATGGGATTCAGCTACTCTATCACACAAGGTATTGCTGTTGGTTTCTTGACTTATACCTTGACAAAAGTTGTCAAAGGTCAAGCCAAGGATGTGCACGTGATGATTTGGATTTTGGATGCCTTGTTTATCCTGAACTATATCAGCATGGCGCTATAAATGGTATAATATAGAAAGGGGGTCCTCCCCTTTTTATTATAAGGAGGTATATCATGAAGAAAAAAAGTATCTGGCAAGAAATTCTGGATAGAGGAATATGGGTGTTGATTTTTTTAATAGGACTGGTGTTATCTCAACTTCCCTTAATTTTATCTGCCTTTTTATCCGCTAGACAATTCCCGCTCCTCCAGTCAGGACTCTTAGTGGCTTTGCTGTCGGTTGCTATTCTAACTGTTTTTATCTTTAGTGCGCGAAAAACAGAGATTGCGAGCTTCAATCTTTCTTTTTTCAAGGCAAAAGATCTGGCCCGCTTGGTTTTGAGTTATTTGGTTATTTTCACAAGTAACTTATTCGGCTCTGCCTTGCTTCGTCTGATGAATGAATCTACGACCAGCAATCAATCAACTATTAATAATCTGGTTCAGAATAGCTCGCTGATTTCCAGTTTTTTCTTACTGGTTCTGATTGCTCCCATTTGTGAGGAAATATTGTGTCGTGGAATTATCCCTAAAAAGATCTTTCGCGGGAAGGAGAAGCTGGGTTATCTTGTAGGTGCAGTCGTCTTTGCCTTGCTCCACACACCGACCAATCTGCCTTCTCTCCTTATCTATGGAGGAATGTCGACCGTTTTAACTTGGACAGCCTACAGAACAGAACGTTTAGAGATGTCAATCTTGCTTCATATGATTGTCAATGGTATCGCCTTTTGTTTGCTGGCTTTACTGGTTTTGATTAGTCGAAATTTAGGCTTGCCTTTCTAAAGCATTTCCTTACTTGGAAAAGATGAATGCTAGCGTATCCATCTTTTTCTTTTTATGGTAAAATAGAGAAATAATGTGGTGAAAAACCTTGAGGAGTGACCCTATGTCCAATAAAGCTAGTCAAGCAAAAACAGCCATTTGCGGAATTATCAATGTAACCCCAGATTCCTTTTCGGATGGTGGACAGTTTTTTGCTGTTGACCAAGCGCTCCAGCAAGCCCGTAAATTGATAGCTGAAGGAGCAAGTATGCTAGATATCGGTGGAGAATCGACTCGTCCTGGAAGTAGCTATGTTGAGATAGAAGAAGAGATCCAGCGTGTTGTTCCAGTGATTAAAGCTATTCGTAAGGAAAGTGATGTCCTCATTTCCATCGATACTTGGAAGAGTCAGGTAGCAGAGGCTGCTTTGGAAGCTGGTGCCAATCTGGTAAATGATATCACTGGTCTCATGGGAGATGAGAAAATGGCGGATGTGGTTGCCAAAGCGGGTGCGCGAGTGGTCATCATGTTTAATCCAGTCATGGCGCGACCTCAGCACCCTAGCTCGCTCATATTTCCTCGTTTTGGCTTTGAGGAACCTTTTACACATGAAGACTTGGCAGACTTTGAACAACTACCAGTAGAAGAATTGATGACAGCTTTCTTTGAACGAGCTTTGGCGAGAGCGGATCAAGCTGGGATTGCAAAAGATAAGATCATGTTGGATCCAGGAATTGGATTTGGTCTGACCAAGAAGGAAAATCTGCTCCTTCTACGGGACCTTGACAAATTGCATCAGCAAGGCTATCCAATCTTTCTCGGTGTTTCGCGCAAGCGATTTGTTATCAATATCCTTGAGGAGAATGGCTTCGAAGTCAACCCTGAGACGGAAGTCGGTTTCCGCAATCGGGACACCGCTTCGGCTCATGTAACCAGTATCGCTGCGAGACAGGGTGTAGAAGTGGTGCGTGTGCATGATGTTGCCAGCCACAGGATGGCAGTTGAAATTGCGTCAGCCATTCGTTTGGCAGATGATGCGGAGAATCTAGATTTAAAACAATATAAATAAGATGAACGAAATTCAAAACAATCAGTGGATCGCCCACTATCGAACAGACCAACCGCATTTTGGTTTGGAGCGAATGGTAAAACTCCTAGCCCTGCGAGGTAATCCCCATCTCAAACTCAAGGTTATCCATATCGGTGGAACCAATGGAAAGGGTTCGACCATTGCTTTTTTGAAAAATATGCTGGAAAAGATGGGGTTGAAAGTTGGAGTTTTTAGCTCGCCTTATCTCATTCATTATACGGATCAGATTAGCATCAACGGGAAATCCATCCCAGAAGCGAGGCTAGAAGCCCTCATGGCAGTTTATCGCTCTTTGCTTGAGGGGGAGAGGAGCGTTGCATTACAAGGAACGACTGAGTTTGAGATTATCACAGCCCTAGCTTATGATTACTTTGCCTCAGAACAAGTAGATGTAGCCATCATGGAAGTCGGTATGGGTGGACTCTTGGATAGTACCAATGTTTGCCAGTCAATTTTAACAGGAATTACGACCATTGGATTGGACCATGTAGCCCTACTTGGTGACACCTTGGAAGCCATAGCAGAGCAGAAGGCTGGTATTATCAAACAAGGCATTCCCTTGGTGACAGGTCATATTACTCCAGAAGCTTTGGCTGTGATCAATCCTATTGCAGAAGCTAAAAATGCGCCGAGACTTGCCTATGGGAAAGATTACCAGGTTCGTCATCAAGAAAGCGTGGTGACGGGTGAAAGCTTTGATTATACAAGTTCTGTCAGACAAGGTCGTTTTCAAACAGGTCTGCTGGGTTTGCATCAGATAGAGAATGCAGGGATGGCGCTTGCTCTCCTAGACACTTATTGCCAGGAGACTGGGCGAGAATTAGCTAGCAATGACTTGGTTGCTCAAGCCATGGAGGAAACCAGATGGCCAGGGCGTTTGGAGGTCCTGTCTAGTGAACCTCTGATGATTTTAGATGGGGCTCACAATCCGCATGCTATCAAGGCTTTGTTGAATACTTTGCAAGAACGCTTTGCTGACTATCATAAAGAAATTCTCTTTACTTGTATCAAAACCAAGGCCTTGGAGGATATGCTGGATTTGCTAGAAACGGTGCCAAATAGTCAATTGACTGTAACCCATTTTGACGATAGTCGGGCGACTGATGAAAGAGCATTGAAAGAGACAGCTAAGTCTAGAAATCTCAATTACCACAGTTGGCAGGATTTTCTAGAGCAGAAATTGACAGATAAAAAAGAAGAGAAACAAACAGTTAGGATTGTCACAGGTTCCTTGTATTTCTTGAGCCAAGTGAGAGCCTACCTGATGGAGAGGAAGAACGAGAATGGATATACAAAAGATCGAAACGGCTGTAAAAATGATTATTGAGGCCGTCGGTGAGGATGCTAACCGCGAGGGCTTGCAGGAAACACCTGCTCGTGTAGCCCGTATGTATCAAGAGATTTTTTCAGGTCTTGGTCAAACAGCGGAGGAACACCTGTCAAAATCCTTTGAGATTATTGATGATAACATGGTGGTAGAAAAGGATATCTTTTTCCACACTATGTGTGAACACCACTTCTTGCCCTTTTATGGTAGAGCGCACATTGCCTATATTCCAGATGGTCGGGTGGCAGGCTTGTCCAAGCTAGCCCGTACGGTTGAAGTTTATTCTAAAAAACCACAGATTCAAGAACGGTTGAATATTGAAGTGGCCGATGCCTTGATGGACTATCTGGGGGCTAAGGGAGCCTTTGTTGTCATTGAGGCAGAGCATATGTGTATGAGCATGCGTGGTGTTCGAAAACCAGGTACTGCAACCTTGACGACAGTAGCTCGAGGTTTATTTGAGACCGATAAGGATCTCCGAGATCAGGCTTATCGTCTAATGGGACTATAAAAAAATCCGCTTCATGCGGATTTTTCTAGAAAGGACTAGTTATGGATCGATTGCAGATTAAAGATTTGGAAATTTTTGCTTATCATGGTCTTTTTCCAAGTGAGAAAGAATTGGGGCAAAAGTTTGTTATTTCCGCAAGCTTATCCTATGATATGACCAAGGCAGCGACAGACTTGGATTTAACAGCCTCTGTCCATTACGGAGAACTGTGTCAGCAGTGGACGACTTGGTTTCAGGAAACCACTGAGGACTTGATTGAAACTGTAGCTTACAAACTAGTTGATCGCACTTTTGAGGTCTATCCTCTGGTCCAAGAGATTGAGTTGGAACTCAAAAAACCTTGGGCTCCAGTGCATTTGCCGCTAGATACCTGCTCGGTGATCATTCGCCGTCGTAAGCAACGGGCCTTTATCGCTCTAGGAAGCAATATGGGGGACAAGCAAGCAAACTTGGAACAAGCCATTGACAAACTGCGAGTTCGAGGTATCCATATTCTCAAAGAATCCAGTGTCTTGACGACGGAACCTTGGGGCGGTGTGGAACAGGATAGCTTTGCCAATCAGGTGATTGAAGTAGAAACCTGGCTTCCAGCACCAGTCTTGTTAGAAACATTATTAGCCATTGAGTCAGAAATGGGACGTGTTCGAGAGGTGCATTGGGGGCCTCGCTTGATTGATTTGGACCTACTCTTTGTGGAGGACCAAGTCATCTATACAGACGACCTCATCTTACCTCATCCTTATATAGCAGAACGCCTCTTTGTCCTTGAGCCGTTAGTGGAAATAGCTCCCCATTTTATTCATCCGATCCTAAAACAACCAATTCGATACTTGGTTGACCAGTTGGAGCAAGGCGATGCCTAAACTTTCTGAGACCTATAGCAAGTGGAAGAGCATTGGGGAAGGCCTGCTTGCTATTGTTTTAGGGATTCTCTTGATTCATTTTGGACAAGTTATCCCACGGATGGGGTACCAGTTGTTGATGGGCTACTTTTTCTTGTCAGCAGTTTGGCACTTGTTGACTCGCTGGTTTCAGGATAAAAACCGCAGGGAAAACATCTTTGTATCCTTGGCCAAGCTGGTGGTTGCGGCTCTCATGTTTGACTCCATCATCTTGCAAGACCTTGCTCTCTATCTTCTGGTTTTTATCATTGCGAGCTATCAGCTGTTTACGGGCGTCATTAGTCTTGTGACCTGGTCTCTCTATCGAAAAAATGCCATCCATCCTCGGCTCCATCATCTCTTCGATGCTGTATGGATGATAGGATTCGGTCTTTATAGCTTCTCTCCTTTTCACGATGCAGCGAATTTTGAATTGCTTTTGCTTGGATTTTACTTGCTCATGCTAGGAGTCAGTAGCCTCCGGGATGGCTTCTTTTTTGAAAGGATAGAAAACAATCCCAAGCTGAAACGACGAGTGCGAATGACCTTGCCAATCTTTGTAACAACTCTGATCCCTATCAGTACATTGCGAAAACTAAATGAGTGGCTGGCAAATCATGAGAGCCAAGAAGGGGAAGTCCATTCAGAAAGAAAAAATGACCAGACGGTTGATCTGGAAATTTTTATCCATACCTCAGAAACCTCTTTCTTCCTCGCCATGGGACATGTGGATATTTGTTATCAAGGGAAGGTTATTTCTTATGGTTCGTATGATCCCCACTCGGAGCGTTTATTCGGCATGGTTGGAGACGGCGTTTTGTTTAAGGCCAATCGGGAAAAATACATTGAACTCTGCAAGAGGGAAAGTCAGAAGACCTTGTTTGCTTATGGCCTGAATTTGACGGACCAACAGAAAGCAGCCATCCAAGCTCGTCTAGCAGAGATAGAAGACCTGTTAATTCCTTGGGAACCAAGCTCGCAGTTGATGAAAAGAAGAGAGGGAGAGGTCAAGCATACCTACTCCTACCAACTGAAAGAGGAAGCGGATGCGATGCTTTATAAATTCATCTCATCCGAGTTTAAGACCTACTTTGTTCTCAGTACTAACTGTGTCTTGCTGGCAGACTCTATCGTAGGAAAAGCTGGGACTGATATATTGAGTCCCCAAGGTTTCATTGTGCCAGGGACTTATCAGGATTACCTTGATTTAGAGTATACAAAACCAAACGGTCTAGTTGTCAGTCGCTCTATTTATTAGAAAAAGAAAACTCTAGTTCCTCAGCAGTTTGCGCCGAGAAGCTAGAGTTTTTAAAATAGGTCATTTTCTTCTGGAAGGAGGATGGTTTCTCTACCGTCCATATCTAAAACAAGAACCCTAGGAGGGTAAAGCGGATCGAAAGGATGATTGAAATCAAAGTCGATACTAGTCGGCAGGTGCTGACTAGAGAAATGGAAGGTAATGGTCCCCTCGTTGTTTAGTAGTTGAAATTCAAGTTCTTCTTCTAATTCAAAGACATTTTTCAAGAAATGATCGATAATATACCACAAAGAGTCGATGACATCGTCAGGTAGGCTGGTCACAACACCAAAACTAGCAGAACGCCTCTGAGTATTTGTAAAAGCCATAAACTTTCCCTCCCTCCTTTTATTTTTCCTTATCATACAGCAAAACATCCCAAAAATCAAGAAATCGTACTCGGTTTTTCAAAATGGGAATAGGTTGTGAAATTTTTTCAAAGTTTCTCTAAAAAATACTTGAAAGTGTTTACAATAAGTGATAAAATGGAGTAAGCAGATGTATGAAAGCGAAATTTTCAATATAGAAAGGAAATAGAATGAACACAGATGATACAGTAACGATTTATGATGTTGCCCGTGAAGCTGGGGTTTCAATGGCAACTGTTAGCCGTGTAGTGAATGGCAATAAGAACGTCAAAGAGAATACTCGTAAAAAAGTTCTAGAGGTGATTGATCGTCTTGACTACCGTCCAAATGCGGTAGCGCGTGGATTGGCCAGCAAGAAAACCACGACAGTTGGTGTTGTGATTCCCAACATTACCAATGGGTACTTCTCAACACTTGCCAAAGGAATCGATGATATTGCTGAAATGTACAAGTACAATATCGTCCTAGCCAACAGTGATGAAGACGATGAAAAAGAAGTTTCAGTAGTTAATACTCTCTTTTCAAAACAAGTTGATGGTATTATCTTTATGGGCTATCACTTGACTGAAAAGATTCGTTCAGAATTTTCTCGTTCTCGGACACCAGTTGTCCTTGCAGGAACGGTGGATATCGAACACCAGTTGCCAAGTGTTAATATTGACTACAAACAAGCAATGATTGATGCAGTAACTCATTTGCTTCAGGAAAATGAAAAGATTGCCTTTGTCAGTGGGCCACTTGTTGATGATATCAACGGCAAAATTCGATTGATTGGTTACAAGGAAGCATTGAAAAAGGCAGGAATCCCTTATAGCGAGGGCTTGGTATTTGAGTCTAAATACAGCTATAATGATGGTTATGCCTTGGCAGAGCGCTTGGTTTCTTCACAGGCTACAGCTGCAGTTGTGACAGGTGATGAATTGGCTGCGGGTGTGTTAAATGGCTTGGCAGATCACGGTATTTCTGTACCGGAAGAGTTTGAAATCATTACGACAGATGATTCTCAAATTGCACGATTCACTCGTCCAAACTTAACGACAATTGCTCAACCTCTATACGACCTTGGTGCTATCAGTATGCGTATGTTGACCAAGATTATGCATAAAGAAGAGTTGGAAGAACGTGAAGTTCTCCTGCCTCACGGTTTGACAGAACGTCGTTCGACACGAAAACGCAAATAGAAAAAATCAGGGAATCGAGAAGATTTCCTGATTTTCAATTTTAACCTTCCATGTAATTGCGAAGTTCTTCTCCTTTTAGCCCAGCGTTGATAGCAATCAATAATTTGAGGCGAGCTTTTTGAGCATTGAGTTCTTTGACAAAGAAAACACCAGCTCGTTGCAACTGCACTCCTCCGCCTTGGTAGGCATAAACAGGTTCTGCAATTCCGTTAAAACAACGTGAAACCAAGGCGACTGGAATGCCTTTTTGGAGGAGACTTTCTAATTTTTGAGCTGTTTCTTTGGGTACATTACCTGCTCCAAAAGCTTGAACGACTAATCCATCTAGGTGATCTAGGTCAAGCATATCAATCAGCTCATCTGTCATACCTGCATAGGCCGAGATGATGGGAACTAGACCTTGAATATGCTCGAGATCAAAACGGACACGAGGCTCAGCTGTTTTGAAGTAGAGGATTTCTTGCTTCATGATGAGACCGAGAGTCCCGTGAGTAGGAGTTTGAAAGGTACCGACGTTGGTCGTATGGGTTTTGGTAACATACTTGGCCGCGTGGATTTCATCATTCATGACGACCAGGACACCCTTGTCGGCTGCTTTGTCATCGCTGGCAACTCGTAAAGCACTCAGATAGTTGTATACACCGTCGCTACCGAGTTCGTTGGAACTACGCATAGCTCCAGTTAGAACGATGGGCATGTGTGGGATTTCCATGGTATCAAGGAAGTAGGCAGTTTCCTCTAGCGTATCTGTCCCATGTGTGATGACAACCCCATCGTAGTGGTCTGCTTCCTCTTTGATTTTATGATAGAGTGCAAGCATATGCTTGGGTTTGATATGGGGACTCGGTAGGTTAAAAAAGTCTAGGGCATGAACCTCAATCCCTTCAAGCGGATTGGAAACATGGTTCATGGGATTTTCCTGGCTAGTTACAACGGCTCCAGTGGCGTCAGCTTGCATGGAAATAGTCCCACCTGTATGTAAAACAAGGATTTTCTTAGGCATGATTTACTCACTCTCTCTGAAATGTGGTATAATCATTGTAACACAAAAGGGGAGAATGGGATAGGATGGAAGTCAAAGCTGTTTTTTTTGATATCGATGGAACGCTAGTCAACGATCGTAAGAGTGTTTTGAAATCCACTAAGGACGCGATTAGGATTGTGAAAGAACAAGGGGTGCTTGTTGGAGTGGCGACAGGACGGGGGCCTTTCTTTGTCAAGGAATTGATGGAGGATTTAGATCTGGATTTTGCAATAACTTATAACGGACAATATATCTTTAATAAAGAAAAAGTCTTATTTGCTAGCCCGATTGCCAAGTCAAGTCTGCGTCAACTGATTGCTTATGCTAAAAAGGAGCGTAAAGAAATCGCTCTTGGAACCGAGCATGCCGTTGTTGGTTCGAAAATTATGTCATTTGGTCTTGGCTCCTTTTCACAACTGGTTAGTCGCTTTATCCCGACTGTGTTGACAAGAACTGTTAGCCACTCTTTTAATCGAATGGTTAGCAAGGCAGTTCCTCAAAAGGAAAACGACTTGCTTAACTTGATTAATCAACCAATTTACCAAGTTTTGATGCTGATGACGCCTGAGGAATCTGAGAAAACTGCAAGTGATTTTGAAGATTTAAAATTGACTCGAAGCAATCCTTTTGCAGCAGATATCATCAACCAAGGAAATTCCAAACTAGAAGGCATTCGCCGAGTCGGGAAAGAATATGGCTTTGATCTCAACCAAGTCATGGCCTTCGGAGATTCAGATAACGACCTGGAAATGTTGGCGGGTGTTGGTATGTCGGTCGCTATGGGAAATGGCAGTAGCAGCGTCAAAGAAGTTGCTAAGCACATCACAGCAAGTAACCAACAAGATGGCATCCACAAGGCGCTTGAACATTTTGGGGTCTTGGCTTCAGAAAAAGTTTTTGTCAGTCGGGACTACCACTTTAATAAGGTCAAAACCTTCCACCACATGATGGATGAACGAACTCAAGAAGAGCCACAGGCATGGGATATTGAAGGTGCAACCCACCGCGCAGACTTTAAAATTGAAGAATTAGTAGAGTTTGTCCGCGCGGCAAGTTCTTCGGAGGAAGAATTCCAGCAGTCACTTGCAAGCATGCATGCGGCACTTGATAAGGCGGCCGAAAAGGTGAGGCAAAAAACGCCTGCCCAAAAAGATCTAACCGGGCAGGTTGATGCCTTAATCGATACACTGTATTTTACTTACGGCAGTTTTGCCCTTATGGGAGTGGATCCAGAACGCATCTTTGATATTGTGCATGAGGCAAACATGGGGAAGGTTTTTCCTGATGGAAAAGCCCATTTTGATCCAGTTACACATAAAATCTTAAAACCGGATGACTGGGAAGAAAAATATGCTCCAGAACCTGCTATCAGAAAGGAACTGCAGCGTCAGCTCAAGGCTTATGAGCGACATAAAGAGAGAAATAAGTAAGAAAAAAGGGAGCCTAGCAGGCTCCTTTTGTGTTCCTATAATGTTTTTTCTTGTTCTCTCACGACCAGCAAATCAACTTTTGCGTGGCGGAGGATGTATTCAGATGAAGAGCCAACCAAGAGGCGTTCAAAGGCATTAAGACCTGTTGCACCGACGAGAATCAAGTCAACATTTTCTGCGTCTGGAATAGTACGAGCAAGGAGAGTTTTTGGATTTCCCATTTCGATGACGGTATGAATATCGGTTACACCCGCATCTTTTGCACGTTTTTCGTACTCTTTCATCAAACTTTCAGCGTCGACTTGGAGTTCTTCGTAAACTTCAGCATCAAAGGTGGACACGCTTTGAAGAGCGCGTGTGTCAATAACATGGGCAATGGTGAGCTTGGAATCATTGCGTAGAGCAGTGTAAACACCTTTAACAAAAGCCAAGTCTGCCTCTTTAGAACCATCAATTGCAACCATAACATTTTGGTAACGTTGTGCCATAATGAAACCTCCTGAAATTTTCTTACTTTTATTGTAATCCTTTTCACTAAAGAAGTAAAGTAAAAATCATATTTAAATAAATATTATCGGAGATTCAATTTGGTGGAGATATGTTAAAATAAAAGAAAACGGGATAGTAGAAAACACAGCGAGGGGATGAGAAAGTATGAAAGAGTCTGTTCAAGCTTCTAAAAAAATAAGCCTTCTTTATCATGGAATTATCCTTGCGTCACTTGTAGGAGAAGTAGTGATGCTTTGGCAGCTGGAAAGAGTCGTGCCTGTTCTCTATCCAGGTTTTGTTGGCTTTCTTCTCTTTCACTTAGTCTACCACATCATTTTATTTGTGATTGCAAAGAGAAGTGGTCGCTTGGACTATTTGGTCACGTGGTGACTCTTTCTCATGTTTAATCTTTTGTATGATTCCTTTTTAGCATTGGTCTTCCTAGGTTTGTCTTTTGGTATGTGAAAAATGATTCTTCCTTCTAGTTATTTAGACGGTGAGAACCTAGTCGTTGTGAGTTTTTTCTTTGTTTGCTCATTTCAAGAAACTTGTCGCAATCCCTTTCTAGTGGTATAATGTTACTATCTCGATGAATTGAGGAAACAAGATGAAAGAATATAACAAGTCTAGTAAGTTAGAGCATGTTGCCTATGATATCCGTGGCCCTGTTTTGGAAGAAGCTATGCGGATGCGAGCAAACGGAGAAAAGATTTTACGTCTGAATACAGGAAATCCAGCAGAATTTGGCTTTACAGCGCCAGATGAGGTCATTCATGACTTGATTATGAATGCGCGTGATAGTGAGGGATATTCTGACTCCAAAGGGATTTTCTCAGCCCGTAAGGCCATCATGCAGTATTGCCAACTGAAGAAATTTCCCAATGTAGACATTGATGATATTTACCTTGGAAATGGTGTCAGTGAGCTGATTGTTATGTCCATGCAGGGGCTTTTGGACAATGGAGATGAGGTCTTGGTGCCTATGCCAGACTATCCTCTCTGGACGGCTGCTGTCAGCCTAGCTGGGGGAAATGCGGTTCACTATATCTGTGATGAAGTTGCAGAATGGTATCCTGATATTGACGATATTAAGTCAAAAATTACTTCCAACACTAAGGCAATCGTTCTTATCAATCCAAATAACCCAACTGGAGCCCTTTATCCTAAGGAACTCTTACTGGAGATTATTGAGATTGCTCGTCAAAACGATTTGATTATCTTTGCGGATGAGATTTATGACCGTATGGTGATGGATGGGCATGTGCACACGCCTGTGGCAAGCCTAGCTCCGGATGTCTTTTGCGTCAGCATGAATGGTCTGTCAAAATCTCACCGTATCGCTGGTTTTCGTGTAGGATGGATGGTCTTGTCTGGTCCTAAGCACCATGTCAAAGGCTATATCGAAGGTCTCAATATGCTGTCTAATATGCGTCTTTGCTCCAACGTTTTGGCCCAGCAAGTTGTACAAACATCACTAGGTGGGCACCAGTCAGTGGACGAATTGCTCCTTCCTGGTGGTCGCATCTATGAGCAAAGAAACTTTATCTATAATGCCATTCAAGATATTCCCGGTTTGTCTGCGGTTAAGCCGAAGGCGGGTCTTTATATCTTCCCTAAAATTGACCGCAATATGTATCGCATTGATGATGATGAACAGTTTGTTCTTAATTTCTTGAAACAGGAAAAGGTTCTCTTGGTTCATGGCCGCGGCTTTAACTGGAAGGAACCAGACCATTTCCGTATTGTTTACCTCCCACGAGTGGACGAATTAGCACAAATCCAAGAAAAGATGACTCGTTTCTTGAAACAGTATCGTAGATAAGGGCTTTCATAGGAAAAGCTAGAAAACATTTGCTTGGAGCTATTGACAAAAGTGGCAGAATCAGATAGAATAGTAAAGTATGTTTAGTAACTGATCACTTTATAGCCGGCTAAACGAATACAAAATCTATGAGGAGGTATTCATCGTGAAACGTACTTATCAACCAAGTAAACTTCGTCGTGCGCGCAAACACGGATTCCGTAACCGTATGTCAACTAAAAACGGTCGTCGCGTATTGGCAGCTCGTCGTCGTAAAGGACGCAAAGTTTTGGCTGCGTAATCCAAACGAATTCAACACAGAAGTCAGTAGGAACTCGAGTCTACTGGCTTTTCTTTTTTCCTATAATATCAGTCTGTAAATGCTTTATATTTTTTCTGAAATAATGTATAATGTTTCATATACTATAAAAAATGGAGAACAGTTATGAAGAAATCAAAAGCCCTCCTACTAGGGGCTGGAATTTTGAGCGCAAGCTTCTTGATGGCGGCGTGTAGTTCGGCACAATCAAATACAGATAAAACCTACTCATATGTATTTGCTAGCAATCCAGATACATTAGACTATATCACTTCGACACGTGGCTCGACTTCTAGCATTACGACAAACTTGATCGATGGTTTGTTGGAAAATGATAAATACGGCAATCTCGTTCCTTCTATGGCAGAGTCATGGACAGTATCAAAAGACGGTTTAACCTATACCTATAAAATCCGCCAAGGGGCTAAGTGGTATACCTCTGAAGGAGAAGAGTATGCTGAAGTGACAGCACATGACTTTGTGACGGGTCTTAAGTATGCAGCGGATAAAAAGGCTGAGAACTTGTACTTGGTACGGGATTCAATCAAAGGTTTGGCAGATTATGTCGAAGGGAAAACATCTGACTTTGAGACGGTTGGAGTCAAGGCAGTGGACGACTATACTCTCCAATACACTTTGAACAAGCCGGAGTCTTATTGGAATTCAAAGACAACAGGGGGAATTTTGAGTCCTGTCAATGAAGCCTTTTTGAAATCTAAGGGAGATGATTTTGGAAGTGTTACCCCATCTAGTATCCTGTCAAATGGGCCATACTTGTTCAAGTCTTTCACATCAAAATCTTTAATTGAGTTTGAAAAGAACCCTAATTACTGGGATAAGGACAACGTCAAGATTGAGAAGGTAAAACTTTCCTTCTATGATGGTTCAGACCAAGATAGTTTGGCTCGAGGATTCTTAGAAGGCAACTACACAGATGGCCGTATCTTCCCGACAAGCTCTGTCTTTGACCAGTTGAAAAAAGGGAATGAAGATAAAATTACTTATACTCCTCAAAATGCTGTGACTTTCTACTATCTCTTCAATGTCAACCGTCAAAGTTACAATCAAACCATGAAACAGACGGATAAAGAAAAGACGGATTCCCGTGCAGCTATGCAAAATAAGGACTTCCGTCAGGCGATTAACTTTGCCTTTGACCGTCACGCCTACGCTGCCCAGACAAATGGAGAAGATGGAGCTGACCGTATCCTTCGAAACACAGTCACACCAAGTAACTTTGTTCAAATCGGTGGAAAAAACTTCGGAGATGCTGTCAATGAAAAGATAGTCAACTATGGTTCAGAGTGGGCTAATGTCAATCTAAACGACGCTCAGCCTGCCTTCTTGAATGCTGATAAAGCCAAGGCAGAATTTGTCAAAGCCAAAGAAAGTTTGCAGGCAGAAGGTGTGACTTTCCCAATCCATCTAGACATGCCAGTGGACCAGACTGCTAAGTTGGACGTACAGCAAGCCAGTTCTTTCAAGCAGACGGTTGAGGAGACACTTGGATCAGATAATATTGTTATCGATGTGATTCAACTTTCTCCAGACGAGAAAGACAATGCAACCTTCTTTGCTGACACAGCTGAACAAAAGGACTATGACATTGACATCTCAGGCTGGAGCGGAGATTACTCTGATCCCAAGACCTATCTTGACCTCTTGGATCCAGAATCTGGTTCTCAGCTAAAAAATCTTGGCTTGACTCCAGGAAAAGACAATGATGTTAAGGAAAAAATCGGTCTCTCTACTTACAAGAAGTTGTTGGATGAGGCAGATAAAGAAGTTGAAAACACTCAGGTTCGCTATGAGAAATTTGCCGAAGTTCAAGCTTGGCTAACAGATAGTGCTCTCTTTCTGCCAGTTCAAAGTGGAGGAGCTAATCCAATCTTCCGTAAGACTGTACCGTTCACAGGAGCCTTCTCATTTGTTGGACACAAAGGGGATGCGGACAACTACAAATACCTTGAGTTGCAAAAAGATCCCGTGACTGCGAAACAGTACCAAGAACTTTATGAAAAATGGCAAAAAGAAAAAACTGAGTCCAATAAAAAAGCTCAAGAAGATCTAGCTAACCACATTCAATAATATTCCTAGTCATGCTTTTTAGTTAAGCATAGTGGCTGGATTCAGAAAAAGGCCCCACCAGACGCTTTTTGGTTCTGGTAGGGCCTTTTCTTTATTCTTTTAAGTGATAAGAGTAGCTAGCGACAACGACATCTTCATGCCATCTGAGAGCGTATTTTAGTTTAAGGCTCATTTGATTGTGCAGGATATTTTGCCAAGGCTTGTTAGGGATAAACTGTGGGACAAGGACTGTAACAGTGTAGTTTTTTTGCTTAGCTTCTTGGGCGATTCGTTTGACATACTTAACGCTAGGGGTGATGATGTCGCGGTAGCTAGTATTGATATTCTTCAGAGTGATATTTGGGAAGTAATCGGCAAATTCCTGAAGAATTTCTTGGTCTTTTTCTGCCGTTTCTTTAGTAGAAATGTGCATGGCTAACACTTCGTCACCGATACTTTGAGCGTAGTTAATGGCTCCAACACTTACTCGAGTAACATTTCCTACTAGGACAAGGACAAGATTGCCGTCATAGGTACGTTTTTCAATTCCTTCGTAGAGTCGCAGTTGTTTTGCCACTTTTTGGTAATGGCTGTGAATGGACAAAAAGAGGAAGGTTAAGACTAGGATAATTGGGAAGAATGGCCAGATATCACCCAGTCTGAAGAGGAGTAAAATGAGAACGATAGCATAACAAATGATGGCCCCAAGGATATTAGCAAAGGCAGGTTTTAAGAAGTTTGCTCCTTTTTCCTTTTTCCAATGGCGAATCATCCCAGTCTGAGAAAGGGCAAAGGGAACGAAGACCCCGATAGTATAAAGAGGAATCAAGCGTTCAGTATTCCCGTTAAAAATGAGAAGAAGGATCATAGCTCCAAAAGCCAGAGTTAAGATACCGTTGGAGTAGCCAAGACGATCCCCTTTTTCCATAAAGAGATGGGGCATGTACTTGTTTTTAGCCATATTGTAAGCCAGCATAGGGAAGGCTGAAAAGCCAGTATTTGCTGCTACAGCTAGAATCAAGGCTGTTGAGAACTGGAAAAGATAGTAGCTAGCATGACCAAAGAATGAATCACCAAGAATGCCCTTGGCCATTTGCGAAAGTATTGTTTCACCATGTTGAGGAGTGATTCCCATCCAGTAGTTTAGGAAGGTGATACCAGCAAAAAGAAAACCCAAAATCAGCGACATGATGGTCAAGGTCTGAGCAGCATTCTTTTCTTTCGGAGTTTTGAAAAATGGTACCGCATTTGAAATAGCCTCAACCCCTGTCAGAGAGGCAGAGCCACTGGTAAAGGCTCTCAATAGGAGAACGATGGAAAGGCTCGGAACGGTTTGTCCAATGGTTGAAGTCGCCTGATAGTTTAGGGAACCTGTAAATAGTTGAAAGAACCCATAAAGCAAGAGAAAGACGGTACTGAAGATGAAGAGGTAGACGGGAATCATCAGAGAGCTGGCAGATTCTTTCAAGCCTCTTAAATTCAAGAGCATGAGCAGGCAGACTAGGAAAATAGAGATATGAAGATTGTAGGGATGGAGGGCAGGGATGGCTGCTGTAATAGCATCAGCTCCAGACGCAACGGATACGGCTACTGTCAGCATATAGTCAACAAGGAGGCTGCCCCCTGCAATCAAGCCTAGTTCAGGGGAGAGATTTTCTCGAGTGACCATATAAGCTCCTCCACCTTGAGGATAGGCGTGAATAATTTGACGATAGGAAATGGTCAAACTAGCGAGGAGTAAGAGGACAAAAATACCGATAGGGAGGCTCCACCAAATAGCGAGAGGAGAGAGACTGACTAAAACGAGAATGACTTGTTCAGGTCCATAGGCAATAGAAGACAGGGCATCACTGGATAACATTGCAAGTGCCTGCATTTTTCCAAGTAATCCGCCTTCACCGTCTGTGAGAGACTTGAGTGGTCGACCGATAAAGGTATATTTTAATTTTCTAAACATTTTCTTTTCCTTTGATGAAAATTTCAATAAGTGTTATTATACTGCTTTAAAAAAATGCAGTCAAGGGAGAATGATTGGTATTAGAATATTTTTACAAGCCGAGGGATGCTATTTTTGGTATAATAGATGGAAGAAAATGAGGTTAGAAAAGATGATTTTTGATACGCACACACATTTAAATGTAGAGGAATTTGCAGGACGTGAGGCAGAAGAAATCGCCTTGGCTGCTGAGATGGGTGTGACTCGGATGAACATTGTTGGTTTTGATAAGCCGACCATCGAGCGTGCCCTAGAGTTGGTGGAGAAGTATGAGCAACTCTACGCAACTATTGGCTGGCATCCAACGGAAGCAGGGACTTACACAAACGAGGTCGAAGCTTACTTGCTTAAAAAGCTAAAACATCCCAAGGTTGTTGCCTTGGGTGAGATTGGCCTGGACTACCATTGGATGACAGCACCTAAGGAAGTGCAGGAACAGGTTTTTCGTCGTCAGATTCAGCTGTCTAAGGACTTGAATTTGCCTTTTGTGGTCCATACCCGTGATGCGTTAGAAGATACCTATGAGATCATCAAGAGCGAAGGTGTTGGTCCTCGTGGTGGGATTATGCACTCATTTTCAGGCTCTCTCGAGTGGGCTGAGAAGTTTGTCGAGCTGGGGATGATCATTTCCTTCTCAGGAGTGGTGACCTTTAAGAAAGCGACGGATATCCAAGAAGCTGCTAGGAAACTCCCTTTGGATAAAATCCTCGTTGAGACAGATGCGCCTTACCTGGCTCCTGTTCCTAAACGTGGCCGTGAAAACAAAACAGCCTATACACGCTATGTGGTAGATTTTATCGCGGATTTACGTGGGATGACGACCGAGGAGTTAGCAGTTATAACGACTGCAAATGCAGAGCGTATCTTTGGATTGGACAGCAAGTGATGAAAGAAAAAATTTCCCAAGTCATCGTGGTCGAAGGTCGCGATGATACGGTCAATCTCAAACGTTACTTTGATGTAGATACCTATGAGACACGAGGTTCGGCCATTAATGATCAGGATATAGAGCGGATTCGTCGCCTGCATGAATTGCATGGAGTCATTGTCTTTACCGATCCAGATTTTAATGGGGAGCGGATTCGTCGCATGATTATGACGGCCATTCCAACGGTACAGCATGCCTTTCTCAAGCGAGATGAGGCTGTTCCCAAATCTAAGTCCAAGGGACGTTCTCTGGGAATTGAACACGCCAGCTATGAAGACCTAAAAACAGCGCTGGCTCAGGTGACAGAGCAATTTGAAAACGAGAGTCAGTTTGACATCAGTCGGAGCGACTTGATTCGCCTAGGTTTCCTAGCGGGAGCAGACAGTCGTAGACGCCGAGAGTATCTAGGCGAACAGCTCCGCATTGGCTATTCCAACGGCAAGCAACTCCTCAAGCGCTTAGAGTTGTTTGGAGTAACCTTGGCAGAAGTGGAAGAAGTGATGGCTAAGTATTCAGACTAACGGAGTCAGAAATGAAAAAAGTGATTATTACGGGTGGCAATAGTGGTATTGGCTACCAGTCTGCTAAACAGTTGGCTGAAAAGGGGTGGTCAGTGACTCTCTTTTGTAGACGGAAAGAAGCGGCTGAGCAAGCCTGTGAGAAAATCCGCCAACAAACAGGAAATCCGCATGTAGATTATATCTTGGTTGATTTATCTGATATGAAGAGTGTCAGAAAAGCGGCGGAACAGTATATTCAAAAAGAAGACGTTCTAGACGTTCTGATTAACAATGCGGCTGATTTTGACTTATCGGTCAAAAAGCCGATTCTTAGCAAAGACGGATTGGAAAAACAATTTGCGACCAACGTGGTTGCTCCGTTCTTACTTTCTACCTTGTTGAGGGGCTTGTTGGAAAAGTCAGAAAGTGGTCGGATTATTAATATTTCTTCCCAAGGGCTGATACTTTATCCCTTCATGAAGCTTGATTTTGAAAATTTAGCTGGTCAAAAACATTACAGCCCTGCCAAGACTTATTATCAGAATAAATTAGCCTTGTTGATGCTGTCGCTTTATATGCGGAAACATTGGAAAGGTATCAAGGTTCAGGCAATCCGTGTGACCAATGTCAAAGTTGATATGCGGCGCTATGATCACCTCAGCGCTTTTATGAAAAAATTGTATAAAATCAAGTCAAGATTTTCAATTAGCCCGGAAGAAATGGCCAAAGTCTATACAGCCTTATCTACAGAAGATGGATATGACGGGTTTTTGTATGACGAGAAATGTAGGGAAGTAAAAGCAAATAGATCTGCTTACGAAGAAGAGGAGCAAGCAAAACTCTATTCCTTACTTGAACAACTGACCTTTTCAAGAGACAATCTATGAAGAATTAGAAAAATAAATTTTACGCTTACTTCAATAGTGGAAAGAAATTTAGATATCGAAATCTGTTTGGAGAGTCCTGAAAAGTGATAACAATAACCAGATAGCCCGAAAATATAAGGGGAATGTGTTACAATAGAGGTACCTAGATTTATTTTGATAGCGTTAGAATAGAAACTTATAAGGACAGTGCGAAATGAAAATTCGAGTTGATAGAGATTCTATTTGTATGGGGGATGATGCTTTTTCTCATCAGATTGATCTTGACATTCCAGAGGATACGACAGTTGAGGGCCTTTGCAGTTTCCTACAAAAGGATAGATATTTGCCTAATCTAGACTGGGCAGCATGGCAGCTCCTATATGGTGGAAAGACGGTGGTCAGCTATCATACCGAAACAGAAGAATTGACGAATCCAAATATCTATTTAAAAGACCTGATTTACCAAGGTTCTGGAGATAGTTATTTTGTTTGGATTCATTATTGCATAGATTAGAAAAGAGAATAAATGAGAATTGCAGATTATAGCGTGACCAAGGCAGTGCTGGAGCGTCACGGTTTTACCTTTAAAAAGTCCTTTGGACAAAATTTCCTGACGGATACCAATATCCTTCAAAAAATCGTGGATACAGCTGAAATTGATGATCAGGTTAACGTTATCGAAATCGGGCCAGGGATTGGTGCCTTGACAGAATTTTTGGCTGAGCGTGCGGCAGAGGTCATGGCCTTTGAGATTGACCACCGTTTGGTACCTATTTTGGCAGATACTTTACGTGATTTTGACAATGTAACAGTAGTCAACGAGGACATTCTAAAAGTTGACCTAGCTCAGCATATCCAGAATTTCAAAAATCCAGACCTGCCGATTAAGGTAGTAGCCAACTTGCCTTACTATATCACGACGCCTATTCTCATGCATTTGATTGAAAGTGGCATTCCATTTAGTGAGTTTGTCGTCATGATGCAAAAAGAAGTGGCGGATCGCATCTCAGCACAGCCAAATACCAAAGCTTACGGTAGTTTGTCGATCGCTGTCCAGTATTACATGACAGCCAAGGTTGCCTTTATCGTGCCTCGTACGGTCTTTGTGCCAGCACCAAATGTGGACTCAGCTATCCTGAAAATGGTACGTCGCCCAGAACCGGCTGTAGCAGTGGAAGACGAGAAATTCTTCTTTAAAGTTTCCAAGGCTAGTTTCACCCATCGTCGTAAGACCTTGTGGAACAACTTGACAGGTTACTTTGGGAAGACCGAGGAAGTTAAGGATAAGTTGACCAAGGCTCTGGACCAGGCTGGATTGTCACCAAGTGTACGTGGTGAAGCTCTTAGTTTAGAAGAATTTGCCAGTCTAGCAGACGCACTTAAAGGACAAGGATTCTAAGATGCAAGGACAAATCATTAAAGCTTTGGCCGGGTTCTACTATGTAGAGAGTGAAGACCAGGT
Organism: uncultured bacterium; assembly: GCA_963528645.1. GTDB lineage: Bacteria > Bacillota > Bacilli > Lactobacillales > Streptococcaceae > Streptococcus. The sequence goes on along the minus strand of CAURVH010000006.1, from coordinate 36,809 downwards.
CTATCAAACACGCGCGCGTGGAAATTTTCGTAAAAAGGGGCATACGCCCTATGTTGGAGATTGGGTAGATTTTTCTGCGGAGGAAAATTCCGAAGGTTATATTCTCAAGATTCACGAACGAAAAAATAGCCTGGTTCGCCCACCCATTGTCAATATTGACCAAGCCGTGGTAATCATGTCAGTCAAGGAACCTGATTTTAACAGCAATTTACTGGATCGTTTCTTGGTTCTTTTGGAACATAAGGGAATCCATCCTATTGTTTATATTTCTAAAATGGACTTGCTAGAGGATAGGGGAGAGCTGGATTTTTACCAGCAGACTTACGGTGCCATTGGTTATGACTTTGTGACCAGTAAGGAGGAACTTCTGCCTTTGTTGACAGGTAAAGTGACGGTCTTTATGGGGCAGACAGGTGTTGGGAAATCAACCCTTCTCAATAAAATCGCACCGGACCTCAATCTTGAAACAGGAGAAATCTCAGATAGTCTTGGTCGCGGTCGTCATACCACTCGAGCTGTTAGTTTTTACAATCTCAATGGTGGAAAGATTGCGGACACGCCGGGATTTTCATCACTGGATTATGAAGTGTCAACGGCTGAAGACCTCAATCAGGCCTTTCCAGAGATTGCTAATGTCAGTCGAGATTGTAAGTTCCGTACTTGTACTCATACCCATGAACCAGCTTGTGCGGTCAAGCCAGCTGTCGAAAAGGGTATCATTGCGTCCTTCCGTTTTGACAACTACATACAATTCCTTAGTGAAATTGAAAATCGCAGAGAAACCTATAAAAAAGTCAGCAAAAAAATTCCAAAATAAGGAGAAACCTATGTCTCAATACAAGATTGCTCCGTCAATTCTGGCAGCAGATTATGCCAACTTTGAACGTGAAATCAAACGCCTAGAAGCAACTGGTGCAGAATATGCCCATATCGATATCATGGATGGGCACTTTGTACCACAAATCAGTTTTGGTGCAGGTGTGGTAGAAGCTCTTCGTCCTCATAGCAAGATGGTCTTTGACTGCCACTTGATGGTGGCGAATCCTGAGCATCATCTAGAAGACTTTGCGCGTGCGGGGGCAGATATTATCAGTATTCATGTGGAAGCAACGCCTCATATCCATGGCGCCCTCCAAAAAATTCGCTCGCTCGGTGTCAAACCTTCGGTTGTCATCAATCCTGGTACGCCTGTTGAATCCATTAAGCACGTTCTTCACCTAGTTGACCAAGTCTTAGTCATGACGGTTAATCCTGGCTTTGGTGGGCAAGCTTTCCTACCTGAAACTATGGATAAGGTTCGTGAGTTGGTTGCCCTTCGTCAGGAAAAAGGCTTGAACTTTGAAATTGAAGTTGATGGCGGTATTGATGATCAGACCATTTCTCAAGCCAAAGAAGCTGGTGCGACCGTTTTTGTAGCAGGATCCTATGTCTTTAAGGGAGATGTCAATGAACGAGTGCAAACTCTCAGAAAACAATTGGACTAGGGTTGCCGTTTTTGCAGGCGGGGATCGCGGTCATTATCGGACGGATTTTGATTGCTTTGTCGGTGTGGATCGCGGTTCGCTCTGGATCTTGGAAGAAGACCTGCCTCTCACTCTAGCAGTTGGAGATTTTGATTCGGTGACTGCAGATGAACGTCAGGTGATTCAAAAACGTGCCCAACATTTTGTTCAAGCCCAGCCAGAAAAAGATGATACAGATCTGGAATTGGCTCTCTTGACCATTTTTGAACAAAATCCTCAGGCTCAGGTAACTATTTTCGGTGCTCTTGGTGGTCGTATTGACCATATGCTGGCTAATGTCTTTCTACCTAGCAATCCCAAGTTGGCACCTTATATGCGCCAGATAGCGATTGAGGATGGGCAAAACTTGATTGCCTATTGTCCAGAAGGGACGAGTCAGCTAGAACCACGCTCAGACTACGATTATCTAGCCTTTATGCCGGTTCGGGACAGTCAGTTGACCATTCTCGGTGCCAAGTATGAGTTGACAGAGGAAAATTTTTTCTTTAAAAAAGTGTACGCTTCTAACGAATATATAGATAGGGAAGTTTCGGTAACTTGCCCAGATGGTTATGTCGTCGTGCTGCACAGCAAGGACAGGAGGTAGGATGGAGACTGTATTATTACTATTATTAATTACCAACCTAGCTGGACTATTTCTCATTTGGCAAAGGCAGGATAAGCAAGACAAGTACCTAGCCAAGAGCTTGGAGGATCAGGCAGACAATCTTTCAGATCAACTGGATTACCGCTTTGAACAAGCTAGACAAGCCAGCCAGTTAGACCAAAAAGACTTGGAAGTGGCTGTCAGCGATCGTTTGCAAGAAGTGCGAATGGAGTTGCACCAAGGTCTGACGCAAGTTAGACAGGAGATGAACGAGAATCTCCTCCAAACTAGAGACAAGACCGACCAACGTCTCCAAGCCCTGCAGGAATCAAATGAGCAACGTTTAGAACAAATGCGCCAGACGGTCGAGGAAAAACTGGAAAAGACCTTGCAGACGCGCTTGCAGGCTTCTTTTGAGACAGTTTCCAAGCAACTGGAGTCGGTCAATCGTGGTCTTGGAGAGATGCAGACAGTTGCCCGCGATGTCGGGGCCCTCAACAAGGTTCTCTCTGGGACCAAGACGCGAGGGATTCTGGGCGAATTGCAACTGGGGCAAATCATTGAAGATATCATGACACCAGCCCAGTATGAACGAGAATTTGCAACGGTTGAAAACTCCAGTGAACGAGTGGAGTACGCCATCAAGTTACCTGGCCAAGGTGACCAGGAATATGTCTATTTGCCGATTGACTCCAAGTTTCCACTGGCGGATTATTATCGCTTAGAAGAAGCCTATGAAGCAGGCGATAAGGACGAAATCGAACGTTGTCGCAAGTCGCTCTTAATGAGCGTCAAGCGCTTTACCAAGGATATCAAGAGCAAGTACATAGCACCGCCAAGAACGACCAATTTTGGAGTCTTGTTTGTTCCGACAGAAGGACTTTATTCGGAAATCGTCCGAAATCCGGTCTTCTTTGATGATTTGAGACGGGAAGAGCAGATTATTGTCGCAGGCCCAAGTACCCTATCAGCCCTGCTTAATTCCCTATCAGTTGGCTTCAAAACTCTCAATATCCAAAAGAGTGCTGACCATATCAGCAAGACCCTTGCCAGCGTTAAGACCGAGTTTGGCAAGTTTGGGGGGATTTTGGTTAAGGCACAAAAGCATCTCCAACATGCCTCTGGCAATATTGATGAATTATTAAACCGTCGCACCACAGCTATCGAGCGGACGCTCCGTCACATTGAGTTATCAGAAGGTGAGCCTGCGCTTGATCTACTCCATTTCCAAGAAGATGAGGAAGAATATGAAGATTAGTCACATGAAAAAAGATGAGCTGTTTGAAGGTTTTTACCTGATCAAATCAGCTGACCTGAGACAGACGCGTGCTGGGAAAAACTACCTAGCCTTTACTTTCCAAGACGATAGTGGCGAGATTGAAGGGAAGCTCTGGGATGCCCAACCTCATAACGTTGAGGCCTTTACCGCAGGGAAAGTAGTCCACATGCAGGGACGTCGAGAAGTTTATAACAACACTCCTCAAGTCAATCAAATTACCCTTCGTTTGCCTCAGCCTGGGGAACCCAATGATCCAGCTGATTTCAAGGTCAAGTCGCCAGTTGATGTTAAGGAAATCCGTGACTACATGTCGCAAATGATTTTCAAAATTGAAAATCCTGTTTGGCAACGAATTGTTCGAAATCTCTACACCAAGTATGATAAGGAATTCTACTCCTATCCAGCTGCCAAGACCAACCACCATGCCTTTGAAACGGGTTTGGCCTATCATACAGCAACCATGGTACGCTTGGCAGATGCTATTAGCGAGATCTATCCTCAGCTCAATAAGAGCCTACTCTATGCGGGGATTATGTTGCATGACTTGGCTAAGGTCATCGAGTTGACGGGACCAGACCAGACTGAGTATACAGTGCGAGGTAATCTTCTTGGGCATATCGCTCTCATTGATAGTGAAATTACCAAGACAGTTATGGAACTCGGCATCGATGATACCAGAGAAGAAGTGGTGCTACTGCGCCATGTGATTCTCAGTCATCATGGCTTGCTGGAGTATGGAAGTCCAGTCCGTCCACGCATTATGGAGGCAGAGATTATTCATATGATTGACAATCTAGATGCCAGCATGATGATGATGTCAACAGCTCTAGCTTTGGTGGATAAAGGAGAGATGACCAATAAAATCTTCGCTATGGACAATCGTTCCTTCTATAAACCAGATTTAGATTAATAATTTAAGAAAAACGAGCATTTTTTACACAAGAATGTTCGTTTTTTTATGTGAATGTGGTATAATGGATAAAATATCAAAATTAAATGGAATGGTAAATAAAAATGAAATTAAGAAGAAGTGATCGGATGGTTGTCATTTCCAACTATTTGATTAATAATCCATACAAACTAACAAGTCTCAACACCTTTGCAGAAAAGTACGAATCTGCTAAATCATCGATTTCAGAGGACATCGTGATTATCAAGCGTGCCTTTGAGGAAATCGAAATCGGTCATATTCAGACTGTAACTGGAGCAGGTGGTGGCGTTATCTTTACACCATCAATCTCGAGTCATGAAGCCAAAGAAATGATCGCAGACTTGCGTGACAAACTTTCAGAAAGCGACCGTATCTTGCCAGGTGGCTACATCTATCTGTCTGATTTGCTCAGTACACCTGCCATTTTGAAAAATATTGGGCGCATCATCGCCAAGAGCTTTATGGACCAAAAAATCGATGCCGTTATGACAGTAGCAACAAAAGGTGTGCCACTCGCAAATGCAGTTGCCAATGTCCTCAACGTTCCATTTGTCATTGTGCGTCGTGACTTGAAAATCACTGAAGGTTCAACTGTCAGCGTCAACTATGTTTCAGGTTCCAGCGGTGACCGTATCGAGAAAATGTTCCTTTCAAAACGCAGTCTCAAGGCAGGTAGTCGTGTCTTGATTGTGGATGACTTCTTGAAAGGTGGCGGAACTGTCAACGGGATGATCAGTCTCTTGCGTGAGTTCGACTCTGAACTAGCTGGTGTAGCAGTCTTTGCAGACAATGCTCAAGAAGAACGTGAAAAGCAGTTTGATTACAAGTCACTCTTGAAAGTAACCAATATTGATGTTAAGAACCAATCCATCGACGTTGAGATTGGAAATATCTTTGACGAAGACAAATAAGAGATAGAACTAAAGGTTGGAACGATTGTCCCAGCCTTTCTTTGCAAACAGAATAGAAAGAAGCCTATGAAAACACCATTTATCAGCCGTGAAGATTTAGAAACAATTGTTGCAGAGTTCCCGACTCCCTTTCACTTGTATGATGAGAAGGGGATTCGTGAAAAAGCAAGAGCCGTCAACCAAGCCTTTTCATGGAACAAGGGATTCAAAGAATATTTTGCCGTCAAGGCCACTCCAACCCCAGCCATCTTGAAAATCCTCCAAGAGGAAGGTTGTGGTGTGGACTGTTCTAGTTATGTGGAACTTTTGATGAGCCATAAACTGGATTTCCCCGGTTCTGAAATCATGTTCTCTTCTAACAACACGCCTGACAAGGAATATGCCTATGCGCGTGAATTAGGCGCAACCATTAACTTGGATGCCTTTGAAGATATTGAACATCTAGAGCGTGCAGCAGGCATTCCAGAAATTATCTCTTGTCGTTACAATCCTGGAGGCGTTTTTGAGCTAGGAACAGATATCATGGACAATCCTGGAGAGGCCAAGTTTGGCATGACCAAGGATCAGCTTTTTGAAGCCTTTGCTATTTTGAAGGAAAAAGGAGCCAAGAATTTTGGGATTCACTCCTTCCTAGCATCCAATACCGTGACCCATCTCTACTATCCAGAGTTGGCGCGTCAGCTTTTTGAATTAGCCGTTGAAATCAAGGAAAAGTTGGGTATTTCACTAGACTTTATCAATCTTTCCGGCGGAATTGGAGTCAATTACCGCCCAGATCAGGAGCCAAATGACATTGCTGTGATTGGTGAGGGTGTGCGTAAGGTTTATGAAGAAGTCCTCACACCTGCAGGACTTGGCCAGGTCAAGATTTTCACTGAATTGGGTCGTTTTATGCTGGCACCGCACGGGGTTCTTGTCACAACAGTCACCCATAAAAAGAAAACCTACCGTGCCTATCTGGGTGTGGATGCCTCGGCCGTCAACCTCATGCGTCCTGCCATGTATGGAGCCTACCACCATATTACCAATCTGACTCATCCAGATGGCCCAGTGGAGGTCGTAGATGTGGTTGGATCTCTCTGTGAAAACAATGATAAATTTGCAGTGAATCGCGAACTACCTCATACAGAAATCGGTGATTTGCTGGTGATTCATGATACAGGTGCACATGGATTCTCCATGGGTTATCAGTACAATGCCAAATTACGCTCTGCAGAAATCCTCTATACTGAGGAAGGCAAAGTCCGCCAAATCCGCCGTGCAGAGCGCCCTGAGGACTATTTTGCAACCTTGTATGGTTTTGATTTTGAACCCGATCATTAAAAAAATGAAAATGAAAGTGAAAAACAGATTGCTTTCTAAAAAATAGACAAAAATCTTGTTTTTCCCTCAAGTCGTGATATAATAAAACTATAAAACGGTTTCAAGGAAGGTGACGATATGTCTGAAGAAACAATTGACTATGGACAAGTGACAGGAATGGTGCATTCGACAGAGAGTTTTGGGGCGGTAGATGGCCCTGGGATTCGTTTTATTGTCTTTTTGCAGGGCTGTCACATGCGTTGCCAGTACTGTCATAACCCCGATACATGGGCTATGGAGACCAATAAATCACGCGAACGGACAGTAGACGATGTCTTGACAGAAGCCCTTCGCTACCGTGGTTTCTGGGGAGACAAGGGAGGAATCACTGTCAGTGGTGGAGAGGCGCTCTTGCAGATTGATTTCTTGATTGCCCTCTTTACCAAGGCTAAGGAAAAAGGAATCCACTGTACCTTGGATACCTGTGCCCTTCCATTCCGTAACAAACCACGTTATCTCGAAAAGTTTAATAAACTCATGGCGGTGACAGACTTGGTTCTTTTGGATATCAAGGAAATCAACGAAGAACAGCATAAGATTGTCACAAGTCAAACCAATAAAAACATCTTGGCCTGTGCCCAGTACCTATCAGATATTGGGAAGCCTGTTTGGATTCGCCACGTGCTGGTTCCGGGATTGACAGACAGAGATGACGACTTGATCGAACTCGGTAAATTCGTTAAAACCCTCAAAAACGTTGATAAGTTTGAAATTCTACCTTATCATACGATGGGAGAATTCAAGTGGCGTGAACTTGGGATTCCATATTCGCTTGAAGGGGTAAAGCCACCAACGGCAGATCGTGTCAAGAATGCCAAGGAGCTTATGGATACAGAAAGTTATCAAGACTATATGAAACGTGTTCATGGATAAAAAAGAAGCCTGATGGAGACATCGGGCTTTTGTGATGCAAAAAGACTTAGCCTTTCAGCTAAGCCTTTTGAGTCTTATCTAGATCGTTGTTTACCAGAGTTGCGGTTTTTCTTTTTCTTATTGGTTGTGATCGCTTGAGCCTGCTTAGGAGTCACATCTTTTCTTACTCCTGCAGTAGAACTTGCTTTTGGAGGGTTCTTTTCGTATTCTTCGCGTACTTTTTGACGAAGTTTTGGACGAACGACATAGTTGACGATAAACTGTTGGAGAATCATCATGAAACCACCGACAACCCAGTAAAGTGTGACACTGGCTGGTGAGAAGAGTGAGAAGACGACAATCATGAGTGGGCTCATGTAGATCATTTTCTTGATTTGTTCTCTTTGCATTTCATCTTCTACTCCGTGAAGTGAAAGGAGCGATTGAAGATAGTAAAGGACACCAGCACAGGCAACCAAAATCATACTTGGAGACCCTAGAGGAATTCCTAGGTAGCTTGCTTGAGCAACTCCATCAGTATGTTGGGCAGCAAAGTAGATAGCAGAGAAGAAAGGCATTTGGAGCAAGATAGGGAAACATCCGACGCCTCCTAGCATGCTGATACCATGTTCTTTTTGGGCGGCAAAGAGAGCTTGTTGAGCCTCAAGTTTTTCTTCTTGAGTTGTTGCTTCTTTGAGACGGGTTTGATGTGGTTCAAGCACATGTTTGAGAGCGTTCATCTTTTCAGAGTGAAGTGTCGCCTTCCATGATTGGTAGATACCGAGTGGCAAGATAATCAAACGCACGATAATAGTGACGATGATAATCCCCATCCCAAAACCAAGTCCCATATCATTAGCAAAGTATTTGATAGCCTCTGCCATAGGCGCTCCGATGGTGTTCCAGATAAATCCTGTTGGTTCTCCAGTCGTTTTATCAACAGAAACACAACCTGTCAAGATAAGTAGCATAGCCACCCCCATAGCTGAGAGGGCAAAACGTTTAATAGATTTCAATGTTTTCATTCCTTCTTTAAAAATTATACCTTTCTATTCTACTGTTTTTTTGTAAAATATACAATAGTTCTGGAGACCTAATTTGCGACTTTGAAGTCTGAATAGGATGAAAAGTTGCTCATCTGTACATCCAGATAGGTAACTTTTGAAAAAGGTGTCGGACCTTTACGGATTTCTTGGATAAATTTTGCCATAGTGGCAGAGGAGTCTGCCTGAGCAAGAATTTCCACTGTACCATCGTCGTTATTCCAGACACGGCCAGTGATGCCACCGATTTCAAGAGCTAAAGTATAAACGCCCCAGCGAAAACCAACACCCTGCACCCTACCTTGGGCAATCATTCTAACCTTTTGCATACCAAACCCCTTTGATTGTGTTATAATATTTCTATGACTATTATAACCTCAAAAGCCAATTCTGTGGTAAAAAATGCCAAGAAATTGCATCAAAAAAAATATCGAAAGTCTGCCTATTTGATTGAGGGTTGGCACTTGTTTGAAGAAGCTGTTCAAGCTGGAGTGACGATTGAGAAGATTTTTGCCCTAGAAAGTTACCGAGATCAGCTAGCGGCTTTTCCTCAAACTATCTGGGTTTCAGAGGAGATTTTGCTGGATTTGGCAGATACGCAAACCCCTCAAGGCATTGTCGCAGTTATTCAAAAAGCAGAAATGGGACAGCCTGATCTTCGTCAGGGTAAGTTTCTATTTTTAGAAGATGTTCAAGATCCTGGTAATGTAGGTACCATGATTCGGACGGCGGATGCAACAGGTTTTACAGGGGTCATTGTTTCAGACAAGTCAGCGGATATCTACAGTCTCAAGACTTTGCGTTCCATGCAGGGAAGTCATTTTCATTTGCCCATCTATCGTATGCCTGTTGCCACCTTTGTAGAAGGGGCTAAAAAGAGTGACTTGCCCATTCTGGCAACGACCTTATCGAGAGATTCAAAGGATTATCGTGAGCTTTCTCCCCTAGAAGACTTTGTTTTAGTCATGGGAAATGAAGGACAGGGGATTAGTTCTGTCATGGCTGAGAGTGCTGATCAGCTGGTTCATATAAGCATGAAAGGTCGAGCAGAAAGTCTCAATGTTGCCATTGCGGCAGGTATTTTGATGTTTTATTTCAGCTAATTTATAAAAACTTTGTTATAATCAAGACATATTTATAGAGAAAAGGAGAATCAGAATGAATCAAACAATTATTCAAGAACGTTCAGGTCTCAATCAATTTTACGCTAAGGTTTATGCCTTTGTGGGACTTGGGATTGGTCTCTCAGCTCTCGTGTCAGCTTTGATGTTGACGGTCTTTCAGTCCCAATTGGTCTACTTTTTAATGCATGGCCGTCTCTGGTTGATGATTGCAACTTTTGCAGAACTTGCTCTAGTCTTTGTTGCAAGTAGCATGGCTGCAAAAAATAGCCCAGCAGCTCTCCCAGTATTTTTAGTTTATTCTGTTTTAAATGGCTTCACACTTAGCTTTGTCGTAGCCTTCTATACACCTGGGACCGTCTTATCAGCCTTTGTATCCAGCGCCCTTCTCTTCTTTGTCATGGCAGCAATCGGGATTTTCACCAAGAAAGATTTGAGTGGAATGGGACGAGCTCTGATGGCTGCGCTTGTTGGCCTCATCATTGCCATGATTGTGAATATTTTCTTAGCTAGTGGTTTCTTTGACTACATGATTAGTATTGCCATGGTCTTGGTCTTTTCAGGTTTGATTGCTTGGGATAACCAAAAGATTCGCTATGTTTATAAGCAGTCACGAGGACAAGTAGCGACAGGTTGGGTCATCTCAATGGCGCTCAGCATCTACCTAGACTTTATCAACCTCTTCCTTAGCATTTTACGAATCTTTGGTCGAAACGATTAAAGAATTATGGAGTCAGTGTTCTAAAGAGCGCTGACTTTTTTTTATTTACTCTTTCCTTTTCCTGAAAATAGGTGTATAATGCTTTTAATTAATTTTTTGAGGAGTAGCCTATGAAGAAAAGTTTTATCCAGCAACAAGAAGAAATTTCCTTTGTCAAAAACACTTTTACCCAGTATTTGAAAGATAAGTTAGAAGTTGTCGAAGTTCAAGGTCCTATCTTGAGTAGGGTCGGCGATGGGATGCAGGATAACCTTTCAGGTGTTGAAAATGCAGTAACTGTGAAGGTCTTGCAAATTCCAGATGAAACCTACGAGGTCGTTCATTCACTTGCTAAATGGAAACGCCATACCTTGGCTCGTTTTAGTTTCGGTGAGGGTGAGGGTCTATTTGTTCACATGAAGGCCCTTCGTCCAGACGAAGATTCACTTGATGCGACCCACTCTGTTTATGTAGACCAGTGGGACTGGGAAAAAGTTATTCCAAATGGACAACGCAATATCGCTTATCTTAAAGAAACAGTTGAAAAGATTTACAAGGCTATTCGTCTGACAGAGCTAGCAGTAGAAGCTCGCTATGATATCGAATCGATCTTGCCAAAACAAATCACCTTTATCCATACAGAAGAGTTGGTAGAACGTTACCCGGACTTGACACCAAAAGAGCGTGAAAATGCAATCTGTAAAGAGTTTGGTGCAGTTTTCTTGATTGGTATTGGTGGGGAATTGCCTGATGGGAAACCTCATGATGGCCGTGCGCCTGACTACGATGATTGGACCACAGAGTCTGAGAATGGATACAAGGGACTGAATGGGGACATCTTAGTTTGGAATGAACCTCTTGGCTGTGCCTTTGAACTTTCCTCAATGGGGATTCGGGTAGATGAAGATACCCTTCGCCGCCAAGTTGCCCTTACAGGAGATGAAGATAGACTTGAGCTGGAATGGCATAAAGCCTTGCTCAACGGGCTCTTTCCACTGACTATCGGTGGGGGGATTGGACAGTCTCGGATGGCCATGTTCCTGCTTCGTAAGAAACACATCGGAGAGGTTCAGACTAGTGTTTGGCCGCAAGAAGTCCGCGATACGTACGAAAATATCTTGTAGGGAATCGAACCGTAAGGTTCGGTTTTCTTTCTCTTTTTGCCCATAATTTGGTATAATAAACGGTATGAAAATCGTATCAGGAATCTATGGGGGGCGTCCTCTCAAGACGCTAGAAGGCAAGACGACTAGGCCGACATCTGATAAGGTGAGAGGAGCTATCTTTAACATGATAGGCCCCTATTTTGAGGGTGGTCGTGTCTTGGATCTTTATGCAGGCAGTGGCGGTCTGTCTATTGAAGCTGTGTCAAGAGGGATGTCCAGTGCTATCTTAGTGGAACGGGATCGAAAGGCACAAGCTGTCATCACTGAAAATATCCAGATGACCAAGGAAGTTTCTAAATTTCAGCTCTTAAAGATGGAAGCTGAGCGTGCTTTGGAGCAAGTGACGGGTCCCTTTGATCTGGTCTTTTTAGACCCTCCCTACGCAAAAGAACAAATAGTTGCAGATATCGAAAAAATGGCAGAAAGAAATCTCTTCTCCCAAGAAGTCATGGTCGTCTGCGAAACCGATAAGTCTGTAGAACTTCCAGAAGAAATCGCCTGCTTAGGTATCTGGAAGGAAAAAATATATGGGATTAGTAAGGTGACAGTTTATGTCAGATAAAATTGGATTATTTACAGGTTCATTTGATCCGATGACAAATGGACATTTGGATATCATTGAACGTGCCAGCAAACTCTTTGATAAGCTCTATGTCGGGGTTTTCTACAATCCCCACAAACAAGGTTTTCTCCCCGTTGAAAATCGCAAACGAGCAGTCGAAAAAGCGGTGGCACATTTAGATAATGTAGAGGTGTTGGCTTCTCATGACCAATTAGTTGTTGATGTTGCAAGAAAACTGGGAGCTAAAACTCTTGTCCGTGGCTTGCGGAATGCCGCAGACTTGCAATACGAGGCTAGTTTTGACTACTACAATCATCAACTGGCTCCAGAGATTGAGACTGTCTACCTACATAGTCGCCCAGAGCATCTCTATATCAGCTCTTCAGCCGTGAGAGAACTTCTGAAGTTTGGTCAGGAGATTCAGCAATATGTCCCAAACAGTGTTGTGGAGGAATTAGAACATGAAGAAAAAAACTAGATGGCCCTTATATGTCATCCTAGCACTAGTATTGACTTTTTTAGCCTTTGTAGTACCCTTGCCTTACTACATAGAAGTTCCAGGTGGAGCGGAAGATATTCGTCAAGTTTTGAAAGTCAATGAAACAGAAGATACAGAAGCAGGAGCTTACCAGTTTGTAACAGTCGGTATTCGACATGCAACCCTGTCGCATCTTGTTTATGCTTGGCTGACTCCATTTACGGATATTAGAAGCGCTCAGGAGACTACGGGTGGCTCTACGGATGCAGAGTTTATGCGGATCAATCAGTTTTACATGCAAACTTCTCAAAATATGGCCAAATATCAAGGTTTGAAGACGGCAGGCAAGGATATCGAACTCAAGTACCTAGGAGTTTATGTCTTGACCGTGACGGACAATTCAACTTTTAAGGGTATTCTGAATATTGCAGATACAGTGACGGCTGTTAATGATAAGACCTTTGACAGTTCCAAAGACTTGATTGATTATGTCAACTCTCAAAAACTAGGGGATCCAGTCAAGGTAACCTACGAAGAAGACGGAAGAGTCAAGACTGCTGAAGGTAAAATTATCACTCTTGAAAACGGGAAAAACGGGATTGGGATTGGTTTAATTGACCGTACGGAAGTGACTAGTGACGTTCCGATTCGCTTCTCCACAGCTGGTATCGGTGGGCCAAGTGCCGGTCTCATGTTTAGTCTAGCTATTTATACCCAGATAGCAGATCCAGGTCTGCGTAATGGTCGTATCGTAGCAGGTACGGGAACCATTGATCGCGATGGAAATGTTGGCGATATTGGTGGAATTGACAAAAAAGTAGTTGCAGCCTCTCGTCAGGGAGCCAACATCTTTTTTGCTCCTGACAATCCAGTCACCGAGGAAGCGAAAAAAGCAGATCCCAATGCGAAAAGCAACTATGAAACAGCCCTAGAAGCTGCTAAAACGATCAAAACAGAGATGAAAATCGTTCCCGTAAAAACCTTACAAGATGCGATTGATTACCTTAAAAACAATCCCTAATTCGTAGAAAAATCGAAAACTGGCGCGCAAGCGGATAAGATGGTATAATAGTCAAATGGTTCAATTATTATTCACTCTAAGTAGTCATATACTCTTTATTTATTTGAGTTTTTACCTTTTGAAGGATCTTGTGAGATGGGAAAAGGTTTTAAAAGTGACCGCTACTAACACAAAAAAAGTTCGTTTGTTAGTAGGCTTCTTTAGTATTGTAATGGGCTACATCTTGAGTTCATTCTTTATCAGTTTGTACCAACTGTGGCAAGAAGCGCTTATAGGACTGTTATAAAATCAAAAGTAAAGGAAAAACTATGGAAAAAATTGTGGTTCAAGGCGGAGATAATCGTCTGGTCGGGAGTGTGACGATTGAGGGAGCAAAGAATGCCGTCTTACCCTTGTTGGCAGCGACTATTCTAGCAAGCAAGGGTAAGACAGTCTTGCAAAATGTCCCAATCTTGTCAGATGTTTTCACCATGAATCAAGTGGTTCGAGGTCTGAATGCCAAGGTGGACTTTGATGAGGAAGGTCATGTTATCGAAGTCGATGCGACTGGTGATATCACGGAGGAAGCTCCGTATAAGTATGTCAGTAAGATGCGGGCATCTATCGTGGTCTTGGGACCAATCCTTGCTCGTGTAGGCCATGCCAAGGTATCCATGCCAGGTGGTTGTACCATTGGTAGCCGTCCAATCGACCTCCACCTCAAAGGTTTGGAAGCTATGGGGGCAAAGATCAGCCAGACAGCTGGTTACATTGAAGCCAAGGCGGAACGCCTGCACGGCGCTCATATCTACATGGATTTTCCTAGTGTAGGCGCAACACAAAACCTGATGATGGCAGCGACTTTAGCTGACGGTGTGACAGTGATTGAAAATGCTGCGCGTGAGCCCGAAATTGTTGACCTCGCTATTCTCCTTAATGAAATGGGGGCCAAGGTCAAGGGAGCCGGTACCGAAACAATCACAGTGACTGGTGTCGAGGAGCTCCATGGTACGACCCACAATGTCGTACAGGATCGTATCGAAGCTGGGACCTTTATGGTAGCGGCAGCTATGACTGGTGGAGATGTCCTCATTCGAGATGCAGTCTGGGAGCATAATCGCCCCTTGATTGCCAAACTTCTTGAAATGGGAGTTGAGGTGACGGAGGAGTCGGAAGGTATTCGTGTCCGTTCTCAACTGGAAAATCTCAAGGCTGTTCATGTAAAAACCTTGCCACACCCAGGATTTCCAACAGATATGCAGGCACAATTTACAGCGCTGATGACAGTCGTAAAAGGGGAATCCACCATGGTGGAAACGGTGTTTGAGAATCGCTTCCAACACTTAGAGGAAATGCGCCGTATGGGCTTGCATTCGGAGATTATCCGTGATACAGCCCGTATTGTTGGGGGACAGGCTTTACAGGGGGCAGAAGTTCTATCAACGGACCTTCGCGCTAGTGCTGCTTTGATTTTGACAGGTCTGGTGGCGCAGGGAGAAACAGTTGTTGGTAAGTTAGTCCACCTTGATAGAGGTTACTACCGTTTCCATGAGAAGTTAGCTCATCTAGGAGCGAAGATTCAGCGGATTGAGGTTAAGGATGAAGAATAAAAACATACGTTATGTACTCCGTCGCTTACTGTTGATTTTTATCGTACTCTTGCTGGGATTCCTCGCTTTAGGAATCGGCTTGATGATCGGCTATGGTATCCTCGGAAAGGGACAGGATCCATGGGCGATTTTGTCTCCAGCGAAATGGCAAGAATTGATTAGTAAATTTACAGGAAATTAGACTGGGAAACCAGTCTTTTTCTAAAGAAATAAGGAGAAAAATGGACAAAAAAACAAGACAAGCTCTGATAGGGTTGCTTATATTCTTACTATTGGCTGCTGGAAGCTACTACATTAAGCAGATGCAGACAGCACCAAACACCCCTAGAACAAAGGTCAGTCAGAAAAAACAAGCTTCAGAAGCTCCCAGTCAGGAGTTGGCTGAAAGTGTCTTAACTGAGTCGATCAAAAACCAAATTAAAGGTGATCTCGAGTGGAATGGAGCAGGGGCCTTTGTCGTTAATGGTAATAAAACCAATCTAGATGCCAAGGTTTCTAGCAAACCCTATGCGGATAATAAAACAAAACCAGTCGGGAAAGAGACCGTCCCAACTGTTGCCAATGCCCTCTTATCTAAAGCTACTCGTCAGTACAAAAATCGTGAAGAAACAGGCAACGGATCGACCTCTTGGACGCCACCAGGATGGCACCAGGTTAAAAATCTAAAGGGAGCCTATACACATGCAGTCGATAGAGGGCATTTGCTGGGCTATGCCTTAATAGGTGGTTTGGATGGTTTTGATGCCTCTACCAGCAATCCCAAGAACATTGCAGTCCAGACAGCTTGGGCAAACCAAGCACAGGCTGAGGATTCGACAGGGCAGAACTACTATGAGAGTTTGGTCAGAAAAGCCTTGGACCAAAATAAGAGGGTTCGTTACCGCGTGACACTTCACTATGCGACAAATGAGGACCTAGTTCCATCCGCTTCACAAATTGAAGCCAAGTCTTCGGATGGCGAATTGGAATTCAACGTCCTGATCCCAAATGTTCAAAAGGGTATCCAGCTTGATTACCGAACAGGTCAAGTCACAGTGACAAACTAGAAACAATCTGCAAAAGAACAAAATCGCTCCCTTGACCGTCATTGATAAGGGAGCGATTGTATAAATTAGAAAATAATGTGATTCCTACGCTAATTTGTGATATAATGGAACACAAGATACTATTTTAGGAGAAGGACTATGGAAGACCCGAGCAGTCAGAATTTGTTGCTACAGTTTGTATTATTATTTATCTTGACCTTGTTAAATGCTTTTTTCTCAGCCACTGAAATGGCGATGGTGTCACTAAACCGTGCCCGAGTAGAGCAAAAGGCAGAAGAAGGAGACAAAAGTTATATCCGTTTGTTAAAGGTACTTGAAAATCCTAATCACTTTTTATCAACGATTCAAGTCGGTATCACCTTGATTACGATCTTGTCAGGGGCCAAATTGGCGGATACCCTTGGACAAGTGATCGCATCTTGGATGGGAAGCGGAGAGACGGCTTACGCCATTGCAAGTTTCCTCTCTTTGGCATTCTTGACCTATATCTCCATTGTTTTTGGTGAACTCTATCCTAAGCGGATCGCCCTCAATCTGAAAGATGCTTTGGCGATTCGAACAGCACCAATTATTATTGGTCTTGGAAAGATTGTAAGTCCCTTTGTCTGGCTGTTATCTGCTTCAACTAATTTGTTGAGCCGTTTGACACCAATGACCTTTGATGATGCTGATGAAAAGATGACACGTGATGAAATAGAGTACATGTTGACTAAGAGCGAGGAAACCTTGGACGCAGACGAAATCGAGATGTTACAAGGGATTTTCTCTCTAGATGAGCTGATGGCGAGAGAAGTCATGGTTCCTCGGACAGATGCCTTTATGGTGGATATTCAGGATGATAGTCAAACTATTATCCAAAGTATTCTAAAGCAAAATTTCTCACGTATTCCTGTTTATGATGGGGATAAGGACAATGTGATTGGTTTGATTCATACCAAGCGTTTGCTAAACGCTGCCTATGCAGATGGCTTTGAAAATATTGTCTGGAAGAAGATCTTACAAGATCCACTCTTTGTCCCTGAAACTATTTTTGTGGATGACTTGCTAAAAGAATTGCGAAATACCCAAAGACAAATGGCCATTTTGCTCGATGAATATGGTGGTATGGCTGGTTTGGTAACTCTGGAAGATCTCCTAGAGGAAATCGTCGGCGAAATTGATGATGAAACGGACAGAGCAGAAATCGAAGTCCATCAAATCGGTGAGGATACCTATATTGCACAAGGAACCATGAATCTTAACGACTTCAACGATTACTTTGGCGTTGAACTAGAAAGCGATGATGTGGATACTATCGCCGGTTATTATTTGACGGGTGTTGGTACGATCCCAACAACTGAAAAAATTAGTTATGAATTGGTCAGCCAAAACAAACAAATCGTCCTAACCAATGATAAGGTGAAAAATGGGCGTGTTACCAAGGTAAAAGTTCAAATCACCGAATTAGAACCCGAAGAAGAAATCGAGTAAAACAGTGATTTTCGTCACTGTTTTTTTATTCGCCCTAAATTCGCCCCAAAAGATTTTCAAAGTTATCCTTATTTATCCGAAAAAAACAAAAAAGCCCGATTTTTTGGGCTTTTCATTTGGTTAATTCCTGTTATTTCAGGTACTGAAAGGCGGTAGACGGATTTGAACCGACGATCAAGCTTTTGCAGAGCCGTGCCTTACCACTTGGCTATACCGCCTCAACGTTTAATATTATACCTTGAAAATGATTCTACGTCAATAGTTTCTTAATCGAAAATCCAATTTAGAAGCTTGTCCTTTCTGACTGGGTAGAAAAATGGGGAGAGGAAACCTGAAAATCAGGCTTTATGGACATTAGGTTTGCCTTATGACTCGATAAATAGCAAACAAAGAATAAAGAAATTTGACAAATGAAAGTTTTTTGTGGATACACGCCTAAATATTCTGAAAATTCGTTTACTTTTTGAGAAATCTATGGTATAATTGGCAATAAGCCTAAATTTTTTAAGAGGAGTTACATACATGAAAAAAAGTAGAGTATTTGTTACAGCAGGGATTGCTTTGCTGGCAACTGGCGTTCTCGCTGCTTGCGGTTCTTCAAAATCATCTGATTCAACAGCTCCAAAATCCTATGGTTATGTTTATACAGCTGATCCGGAAACTTTGGATTACCTCATTTCAGGGAAACAAAGTACTAAGGTTGCCACTTCAAATGGTATCGATGGTCTCTTCACAAATGACAAGTATGGGAACCTAGTCCCTGCAATTGCAGAAGACTGGTCAGTTTCAAAAGATGGGTTGACTTATACCTACAAGATTCGTAAAGGTGTTAAATGGATGACATCTGATGGCGAAGAATATGCTGAAGTGACAGCGAAAGACTTTGTAAATGGCTTGAAACACGCAGCTGACAATAAATCAGCAGCTAAGTATCTAGCAGAAGATTCAGTTAAAGGTCTAGCTGACTATATAGCTGGAAACAATAAAGACTTTGCTTCAGTCGGTGTAAAAGCGGTTGATGATTATACCCTTGAATACACTTTGAACAAACCCGAACCATACTGGAACTCTAAGATGGCCTACTCAATCTTCTGGCCATTGAACGAAGAATTTGAAAAATCAAAAGGATCTGACTTTGGTAAAGCGACTGACCCTACATCATTGCTTTACAATGGACCATTCTTGCTGAGAGGTTTGACTGCTAAGTCATCTATCGAATTTGTGAAGAATGAAAACTATTGGGATAAGGATAATGTTCACATTGATAAAGTAACACTTGCCTACTATGATGGTTCAGACCAAGAATCAATTGAACGTAACTTTACAAGTGGAGCTTATAGCTATGCTCGTCTTTACCCAACAAGTTCAAATTACTCTAAGGTAGAAGAAACATACAAAGACAATATCTACTACACTCCATCAGGTCCTGGTATTGGTGGTTTGGGTGTGAATATTGACCGTCAAGGTTATAAATACACTTCTAAGACAACTGACGAAGAGAAGACTTCTACTAAGAAAGCTCTTCTTAACAAGGACTTCCGTCAGGCCTTGAACTTTGCCTTTGACCGTACTTCTTACTCAGCGCAAATCAATGGTAAAGAAGGTGCTCCTCTTGCAGTTCGTAACCTCTTTGTGAAACCAGGTTTTGTCTCTGCAGGCGAAAAAACTTTCGGTGACTTGGTAACTGAAAAGATGGCTACTTACGGTGATGAGTGGAAGAATGTAAACTTTGCGGATGGTCAAGATGGACTCTTCAACGCGGATAAAGCCAAAGCTGAATTTGCCAAAGCTAAAACTGCATTGGAAGCAGAAGGTGTGAAATTCCCTATTCACTTGGATATTCCAGTAGATCAATCATCTAAAAACTATATTGCACGTATTCAATCTTTCAAACAATCAGTTGAAACAGTACTTGGTGAAGAAAACGTAGTTATCGATATCCAACAAATTACTGCAGATGAACTACAGAATATTACTTACTACGCAGCTAGCGCAGCGGCAGAAGATTGGGATCTCTCAGGTGCTGTTGGATGGAACCCAGACTATGAAGATCCATCAACTTACCTTGATATCTTAAAAACAACGAATGCTGAACAAACAAAAACATACATGGGTTATGAAGGTGCAGGTAACGCTGCAGCAGC
Source organism: uncultured bacterium (assembly GCA_963528645.1). Lineage (GTDB taxonomy): Bacteria > Bacillota > Bacilli > Lactobacillales > Streptococcaceae > Streptococcus. Next base: position 17,025 of record CAURVH010000006.1, on the reverse strand, counting down.
TCAAGTTGGTTTGAAAGACTACGATAAGCTAGTTGATGAAGCTGCTAAAGAAACAAGCGACTTGAATGTTCGTTTTGAAAAATACGCGGCTGCTCAAGCTTGGTTGACAGATAGCTCACTCTTCTTGCCAGCTATGTCATCAAGTGGTGCTGCACCAATCATTTCTCGTGTTGTACCATTCACAGCATCATACAGCCAGTCTGGAGATAAGGGCTCAGATGTATACTTCAAGTATATTCAGTTACAAGACAAGGTTGTAACAAAAGTTGACTATGAACAAGCTCGTGAAAAATGGCTCAAAGAGAAAAAAGAATCAAACGAAAAAGTTCAAAAAGAATTGGCTAATCACGTTAAATAAATAACTCTCAAGAGAACTTTCTCTCCATGAGGAGAAGGTTCTTTTGGGATTTTAAAAGGAAACGATATGAAGAAATATATTTTTATGCGTGTATTGCGTTCATTGGTGTCTATCTTCTTGGTGACAACCTTGACCTACACGATTATCTATACGATGGTTCCGCGAAAACTGATTTTCAAGCAGGATACCAACTATAACAAGATTGCAACGACGCCTGATAAACGGGACAATTATGAAAATACTGTTTATGAGCGGATGGGCTATATCGAGTATTACGATACCAAGGAGTTGCAAGAAAAAGCGAGCACAATGGACTCATCTGTAACAGTGGATGCCAATGATACTAATAAGGCAATTTACGAAAAATACATCAACAAACTAGGGAATGGTTGGACACTCGGTGTATTCTCAGAAAGTGGTCAATTCTATGCTACGCGTGAAATTCCAATTTTTGAACGTGTTTTCAAATTCTACTCGAACTTGCTCGACATTGATCATACAAACAAGATTCAAGACCCTGAAAATCCAAACTTGGAACGCTATCTTCGTTTTGAAAATGACCCTGCTATTGGTTGGTCATTGGTTGGTTCAGGTACAAAACATAAATACCTTTTGTATTTCAATAATCAATTCCCATTTGTACACCAAAACTTTGTGAACATTAACTTGGGAGACTCTTACCCAACTTATGCGAACACACCAGTGCTTCAAGTTATCACACAGGGTCAGGGACAAACCAAGACATCAGAAGTTCAATTCCCTACGGGTAAAAAGACTTCCTCTGTAGATATTTACTCTCGTACCTACAAGTCACCAAGTCAAGCAGATGCGCGTGAGGTAGCTAACTATGGTAAAGACGATCCATATACAGCTACAGAAAGCAATTATCAATATCCATCAATGATTGCAAGCTCGGCTGTTGCTGGTTTGATTGGTTTGATTATTTCTTATGCTATCGCAATTCCTCTTGGATCTGCTATGGCTCGCCACAAGAATACTTGGATTGATAGCTTCTCGACAGGTGCTCTAACCTTCTTGCTTGCTCTTCCAACGATTGCCTTGGTTTATATCGTTCGTTTGATTGGCTCATCTATTGGTCTGCCTGATTCATTCCCTATCTTGGGGGCTGGAGATTGGCGTTCTTATGTCTTACCAGCAGTTATTCTAGGTTTGTTGGGAGCGCCAAGTACAGCTATCTGGATTCGTCGTTATATGATTGACTTGCAATCTCAGGACTTTGTACGTTTTGCGCGTGCAAAAGGTTTGTCTGAAAAAGAAATTTCAAATAAACACATCTTTAAAAATGCCATGGTTCCTTTGGTTTCGGGTATTCCTGGTGCCGTAATTGGAGTTATTGGTGGTGCAACATTGACAGAAACAGTCTTCGCCTTCCCAGGTATGGGTAAAATGTTGATCGACTCTGTTAAGGCATCCAACAACTCAATGGTAGTTGGTCTCGTCTTCATCTTCACATGTATTTCTATCTTCTCACTCTTTGTAGGAGATATCTGGATGACCATGCTTGACCCACGTATTAAATTGACAGAGAAAGGAGGCAAATAATGTCAACAATCGGAAAAGAAAAATTTCAGTTCGTAAAACGTGACGATTTTGCCTCTGAAACAATTGATGCTCCTGCCTATTCATACTGGGGTTCTGTATTTAGACAGTTTCTAAAGAAAAAATCAACAGTCTTTATGTTGGGGATTTTGGTTGCCATTATCTTGATGAGCTTTATTTATCCAATGTTCTCAGATTTTGATTTCAACGATGTAAGTAAGGTAAATGACTTCAGTGCTCGCTTTATCAAGCCTAACGCTGAACATTGGTTTGGTACAGATAGCAATGGTAAATCCTTGTTTGATGGGGTTTGGTTTGGTGCGCGTAACTCTATCCTCATCTCTGTAATTGCAACTTTTATCAACCTTGTAATTGGGGTTATTGTTGGTGGAATTTGGGGAATTTCAAAATCTGTTGACCGCGTCATGATGGAAGTTTATAACATTATTTCAAACATTCCATCTCTCTTGATTGTCATTGTCTTGACTTACTCAATCGGTGCTGGTTTCTGGAATCTGATTTTTGCCATGAGTGTGACAACTTGGATTGGGATTGCTTATATGATTCGTATCCAAATCATGCGTTACCGTGACTTGGAATACAACCTTGCTTCTCAAACACTTGGGACACCAACCTTTAAGATTATCGTTAAAAACATCATGCCACAATTGGTATCCGTTATTGTTTCTACGATGACCTTGATGTTGCCAAGCTTTATCTCTTATGAAGCCTTCCTTTCCTTCTTTGGATTGGGATTGCCTGTAACAGTGCCAAGTTTGGGACGTTTGATCTCAGATTACTCACAAAACGTTACGACCAACGCTTACTTATTCTGGATTCCATTGACAACCTTGATTTTGGTATCCCTATCTCTCTTCGTTGTTGGTCAAAACCTAGCGGACGCTAGTGATCCACGTACACATAGATAGGAGTAGACATGACAAAAGAAAATAATGTAATTTTGACTGCTCGCGATATTGTCGTGGAATTTGACGTTCGTGACAAAGTTCTGACAGCTATCCGAGGAGTTTCTCTGGACCTGATTGAAGGGGAAGTTCTTGCCTTGGTAGGTGAGTCAGGTTCTGGTAAATCTGTATTAACAAAAACCTTTACAGGGATGTTAGAAGACAATGGACGTATTGCCCAAGGAAGTATCGACTATCGTGGACAAGACTTGACAGCCTTGACTTCGAACAAAGACTGGGAGAAAATCCGTGGTGCTAAAATTGCGACCATCTTCCAAGATCCAATGACAAGTTTGGATCCAATCAATACAATCGGTAGCCAAATCACTGAAGTTATCGTTAAACACCAAGGAAAAACAGCCAAGGAAGCCAAAGAGATGGCAATCGACTATATGAACAAGGTCGGAATTCCAGATGCTGAAAAACGTTTTGACGAGTATCCTTTCCAATATTCTGGAGGGATGCGCCAACGTATCGTTATTGCGATTGCCCTTGCTTGTCGCCCAGATATTTTGATCTGTGACGAGCCAACAACGGCTCTTGATGTAACCATTCAAGCGCAAATCATTGATTTGCTTAAAACCTTGCAAAATGAGTACCATTTTACCATTATCTTTATTACCCATGACCTTGGTGTGGTAGCAAGTATTGCGGATAAGGTAGCAGTTATGTATGCTGGGGAAATTGTAGAATACGGAACTGTTGAGGAAGTCTTCTACGACCCACGCCATCCATATACTTGGAGTCTCTTGTCTAGCTTGCCTCAGCTTGCTGATGATAAAGGGGAATTGTACTCTATCCCAGGAACACCACCGTCTCTTTATACTGAGTTGAAAGGTGATGCCTTTGCCCTTCGTTCAGATTATGCGATGCAAATTGACTTTGAACGGAAAGCACCTCAGTTTTCAGTCACTGATACTCACTGGGCTAAGACTTGGTTGCTTCATGAGAATGCTCCTAAAGTTGAAAAACCCGGGGTCATTGCAGATTTGCATGACAAAATTCGTGATAAAATGGGCTTTGCTCATCTAGAAGACTAGGAGGAAGGAAATGTCTGAAAAATTAGTAGAAATTAAAGATTTAGAAATTTCCTTCGGTGAAGGAAGTAAGAAGTTTGTGGCGGTTAAAAACGCCAACTTCTTTATCAACAAGGGAGAAACTTTCTCTCTTGTAGGTGAGTCTGGTAGTGGGAAAACAACCATTGGTCGTGCCATTATTGGTTTAAATAATACCAGTAAAGGAGAGATTATCTTTGATGGCCAGAAAATTAATGGCAAAAAATCTCACAAGGAATCCTCAGACTTGATCCGTCGTATCCAGATGATTTTCCAGGACCCTGCAGCCAGCTTGAATGAGCGTGCGACGGTTGACTATATCATCTCTGAAGGTCTTTACAACTACCACTTGTTCAAAGACGAAGAAGATCGAAAAGAAAAAGTTCAAAAGATGATCCATGAAGTTGGACTTTTGAAAGAACACTTAACCCGTTACCCACACGAGTTTTCTGGCGGGCAACGTCAGCGTATCGGGATTGCTCGTGCCCTTGTGATGGAACCTGATTTCGTTATTGCGGATGAGCCAATCTCTGCCTTGGACGTATCTGTTCGTGCGCAAGTTTTGAACTTGCTCAAGAAGTTCCAAAAAGAGTTGGGCTTGACCTATCTCTTTATCGCGCATGACTTGTCAGTTGTTCGCTTTATCTCAGATCGTATCGCAGTTATCTATAAGGGAGTTATCGTCGAAGTGGCGGAGACAGAGGAGTTGTTTAACAATCCTGTCCACCCATATACTCAGGCGCTTCTATCTGCTGTACCGATTCCAGATCCAATCTTGGAACGCAAGAAAGTCTTGAAAGTTTACGATCCTGACCAACATGACTATGAGACAGACAAGCCATCTATGGTGGAAATCCGCCCAGGTCACTATGTTTGGGCTAACCAAGCGGAAGTTGCTCGATACAAGGAAGCTCTTAAAAAATAAACAGACTAGGAGAGGACCGAAAGGTCTTCTCATTTTTAATAGAAAAATCCCCTTCTACTAGTTTGTAAAAGGGGAATTGTATTATCATTAACGTTTAGACCAAGTGCGTTTCATAAAGAGTAGCAAAATTGGATATATCTCTAAGCGACCTGCAATCATTGCAAAGGAGAGGAGGATTTTAGAGATGGGACTAAAGATGGCAAAACTCGAGGTTGTACCTAGAATAGGTCCGATATTATTAAAGCAGCTGAAGACCGCACTGGTAACGACTAGAAAATCATTACTATCAAGACTGACGATAAAGATGAGAGAGAGTATAATCATCACGTAGATGGCAAAATATTTAAGAATCTTGTGCTGAGTATCCTTGTCAATCACAGTTTTATTGACATGTAGAGTCAAAACACGGTGAGGGGATAAGATGGACAAAATCTGATTTTTTGCGATTTTTGAGAGGATGAGTCCTCTAATTACTTTGAGACCACCTGCAGTTGAGCCAGCCGATCCACCGATTCCCATGAGGAAGAGGAGGATAAATTGGGAGAAGAGAGGCCAGTTGGTAATATCTCCGTAACCAAAACCTGTTGTCGTGATGATATTGGAAACCTGGAAGAAGGCCATTTCAACACTTTTAGAGACACCTTGGTAGAGGTGGAGCGTATTAAGAGTAATCAAGCCGGTAGAAACTAGGACAATGATCATATAAGCTCGCAGTTCTTCATCTCCAAAGAAAGCCTTAACCCGACGGAGCATGAGATAGTAGTAGAGATTGAAGTTAACCCCAAAAACCAGAACTCCGATACTGACGAGATAGGTGATGAGTGAGCTACCGTAGTGGGCAATTCCGTCGTTATAGACGGTGAAGCCCCCAGTTCCCGCTGTTCCCATAGCAATGACAAAACTATCATAGAGAGGCATGCCTGCTAGATAGTAGATGACAACAAAAAGGGAGAAGAGAGCTAGATAAAGCAGATAGAGGATCTGGGCAGTGTTTTTTAGCTTGGATACGACCTTGCCAAAGACAGGTCCAGGAACCTCAGCCTTCATCACCTCCAAGTGACTATTTTTGGCATTGTCCATAATGGCAAGTGCAAAGACGAGCACCCCCATCCCTCCGATCAAGTGGGTGAAACTTCTCCAGAAGAGGAGGGAGCGACTGAGAACTGAAACATCGTTCAGAATAGTTGCTCCTGTAGTTGTAAAACCAGAGCTGATTTCAAAGAAGGCATCGATGACGCTTGGGATTTGTCCTGAAAAGACAAAGGGGAGGCCACCAAAGAAAGACCAGAGAATCCAACAGAGGGCAACGATTAAGATCCCTTCCTTGGCATAAATCCGTTGATTTTTCGGTTTCCGTAAAACGCCAAGACCACCAAGAAGGACTAAAATTCCAATCGTAGAAAAGAGAGCGATAAATACTTGACTGGATTCTTGGTAATAGGTTGCTACACCAACAGGTACTAGAAGGAGAACAGCCTCAATCAAGAGAAGTTTTGAGAGGAGGTAACGAATCATACTTTTATTCATTTCTTACCTCTCAATCAAATCATAAATCTTGGTGATGTTTGGCAATAAGGTCGTCACGAGTAACTTGTCTCCCACCTCAAGCATATCCTCTCCAGTAGGGAAGATTGTTTTTCCTTTTCGGATAATGGCTGCGATGAGAACCCCTTTTTTCAATTTCAACTGTGATAGAGGCTTGGCAGTCATTTTATTAGCTTCCTTGATATGGAATTGCAGGGTTTCAATTTGGCCATTTGCAAGATGGTGCATGGCTTGAAGGTCTGAGTATTGGGCGTTTACCCGACCACGGATAAAGTGCATAATGGTATCCACTGCGATGATTTTCGGCGTGATGATACTTGAAAAATCAGGCGCATGGATAATCTCTAGGAGGCTGGTCCGGTTGACCTTGGTGATATTTTTCTGGACACCAACACGGTCAAGGAACATGGAGGTGATGATGTTTTCCTCGTCAACCCCAGTTAAGGTTGCGACCGCATCGTAGCTAGGAGCACTTTCTTCCAGTAAGATGTCCTTAGCAGTTCCATCTCCTTGTACGATATAGAGATTTGGGAATTTTTCACTAAAGAAACGAGCTCTTTCAGGATTGATCTCGATAACCTTGGTATCGATGCGACTGTCTTTCAAAATGCCAAGTAGATAATAAGCGATTTTTCCAGCTCCAACGATAAGCAAGCTTTTCACTGCACGTGATTTGAAATAGTTGTGGAAAAGCATCATATCTACACGATTTCCCGTAACAAAAATCCGATCCTTGTCCTGGATAGTGACATCACCACTTGGAATCATGAGTTGATGGTCTCTTTCCATAGCACAGACAATGATGTTGCCAAATTTTTTACGGAAGTCTGAGATTGGCATTTGACAGAGCCCACTAGAATCTTTGATAACAAACTCCATCAGGCTGACCCGACCTCCAGCAAAACGCTCAACGGAGAGAGCGTTAGGGAAATCGATGATATTTGAGATGGCACGGGCTGCTAGGAGTTCTGGATTAACGATAAGTGAAAATCCAAGAATATTTTTCTCCTTAAAATAGGCATTAGAGTATTCAGGATTTCGCACTCGAACGATGGTTTCTTTAGCGCCCATTTTTTTAGCAAGTACCGCTGAAATCATATTCACTTCATCGTATTCAGTTAGAGCGATAAAGATATCACACTCTTGAACGCCGGCTTGCTCCAAGATGGCAAAGTCGGCACCATTTCCAAGGAGTCCCATGATGTCAAAGCGGCTGACAATATGGTTGAGGACAGCTTCATTTTGCTCGATGAGGACAACGTCATGTTTTTCTGCAACTAGTGAACGACAGAGGGCAAAACCGACTTTTCCTCCACCAACAAGGACAATTTTCATATAAAAAACCTACTTTTTCATGATGTAACTATCATACCCTTTTTTAGCAAAAAATGCACTTGCCAAGGCGATTTTTAGGGGGAGAAAGGGCTTTTTCAAGTTTCTGAAGATAAATATGCTTAACTTCTATAACAACGTCTCTGATTTGAAGTGATTTTACTCTTTTACTATCCCTTTTCAGAAATGGAATGACCAAACATGAAAATATCATTAAAAAAAGTAAAAAAATCAAGTCGTTTCTATTGACATTGATTCTGAAAGTGTTATACTAAGGGAGTAGTTTCGCTGATTTACTTCAAACCTGTTGTGAGGTAAGTTAACGACGCCTTAACCACGCTGTTTGCTGAGCTTGACTCCGGGCAGTGTGGCTATTTTTTTGCAATGATAAAAGGAAGCCAATTATGACAAATCACATTGTATTATTTGAACCTCAGATTCCACAAAATACTGGTAACATCGCGCGTACTTGCGCTGCGACCAATTCTCCCCTCCACATCATCAAACCAATGGGCTTTCCCATTGATGACCGCAAGATGAAGCGGGCTGGTTTGGATTATTGGGATAAGTTAGAGATTCATTTTTATGATAACTTGGCAGACTTTATGTCTCAGATGAAAGGACAAGTCTATCTGATTTCGAAATTTGCTGAAAAGGTCTATTCTGAGGCAGATTTGGCAAGTGGTGAAGATCAGTATTTTCTCTTCGGACGTGAAGATAAGGGTTTGCCAGAGGATTTTATGCGTGAGCATCCAGAGAAAGCTCTCCGTATCCCTATGAATGATGAGCATGTTCGCAGTCTCAATGTTTCCAATACGGTCTGCATGATTGTCTATGAGGCTCTTCGTCAGCAAGATTTTGCCGGTTTGGAGCTTGTTCACACTTACGAAGTGGACAAATTGAAATAAACAAAATGCTTGCACTTGCAAGCGTTTTTTGTTATGATTAGAGGGTCTTCAGGGCTGGGTGTGATTCCCGACCGGCGGTGACTTTAACTAGCTATTTTGGCTTACTCTTCGTTGTCTTGTCTCGATATACTCAAGTATTATCTTCGACTGCGACGCCTAGATTAATCCAAAATATCTTAGTTAAAGAAGTCCGCGAGCGCAAGCTGATGTGGTGCGATTCCACAACCGACAGTATAGTCTGGATGGGAGAAGACGAAAGAATAGCCTTGCCTGTTCTGATGAGTTTATAGATAAATTGCAACCGCTTGCTCAACAGAGTGAGAGGGAACTTTTGGGATATAAAAAGTGAGAATAGATAGAGGGATCCTTTCCAACTTCTTCTGATTTTATAGAAAATTGGAGGAACCTGTTATGACAAACACACGTCGAATTTCGACCATTGCGATTTTATCAGCCATTTCATTTGTGCTGATGTACTTTGACTTTCCGCTCTTGCCAGCGGCGACCTTCCTCAAGATCGAATTTAGTATCTTGCCAGTCCTTGTGGGCTTGGTGGTGATGGATTTGCCTGCTGCTCTAGGGATCCTTTTGCTGCGATCACTCTTGAAGTTGCTTCTCAATAGCCAGGGAGTGAATACCTACATTGGGTTGCCAATGAATATCGTAGCTCTGGGAGTTTTTGTAATCGCCTTTGGTTTGATTTGGAAAAAGGAACGGACAACCCTTCGTTTCCTTCTAGCATCTCTAGCGGGAACTATTGGATTGACTGTGGCTATGTTGGTTCTCAACTATGTCTATGCTGTTCCTTTGTACGCGAAGTTTGCCAACTTTGATATTGGAAAAATTATGGGACTTTCCAACTACCTCATGACCATGGTATTGCCTTTTAACTTGATTGAAGGTGTAATCTTTGCCATTTCATTCTGGTTGCTATACGTCCTCTTGAAACCAACCTTAAAACATTATGAGAGATAAACAAACATTTTTAATGAAGGGCTCTTTTGCCCTTTTACTTTTCGTCTTTCTTGGCTATATAGTTAAGTTTTACCCTGAAACGCTGGTCGGTTTTGACCAACCGATTCAGACTGCCCTTCGTGGGGACTTGCCAGATTATTTGACAGTTCTGTTCCGTTCCCTTACACGCCTGATCGATATCCCAGTGATTATCACTTGGGTTGCCATCGCAGCCTTTATCTTTTATCGTAAGCAGTGGAAGATAGAAAGCTACTTCATGCTTGGAAATCTGGCTTTTGCAGGTCTTTTGATCGTGACCTTTAAAAATATTTACCAGCGCCCACGACCAGCTATCTTACACCTAGTCGAGGAGAAAGGATTTTCCTTCCCAAGCGGCCATTCTCTGGCTGTAACTCTGATGGTAGGCACTCTGATTGTCATTCTCAGTCAACGGATAAAAGATCCAGTCTGGAGAAAAATTGTACAAATCGTCCTTGGTCTCTACCTAGTCAGTGTGTTGGTATCAAGGGTCTATCTGGGAGTTCACTACCCATCAGACGTCCTTGCCAGTCTCTGTGTGGGCTTGGGAGTCCTGTTTATAGAGTTTCCCTTCTACGACAAGCTTCGCTTTCAGTGGCGATTTAAAGGCAAGCAGAAGTGAGATAGGTCTTGCAAGAATGGTAAAAATCTGATAAACTAAGTAGTAATTGAATAGAAATCCGCAAGACTAGTAGCCTAAGGGAAGTATATCAGGGAGGAGAGTCGTGACTGCAAGCTCTCTATATGAAAGCTGGGTGAATTCACTTGCGCATGGATTTAGAAATGAAGGTCTGACTTGTCAGATGAAAACGGATGGTACCGCGTGTCAACGCTCCGAGTGGAGTTTTTGGCATGTGGTTTTCTTTTTATCTACGAGAGACTGATGGAGGAATTATGTCAACTATTGAAGAACAATTAAAAGCGCTTCGTGAGGAAACGCTGGCTAGCTTGAAGCAGATTACTGCTGAAAATGAAAAAGAGATGCAAGACTTGCGTGTCTCTGTCCTAGGGAAAAAGGGTTCGCTTACTGAAATCCTCAAAGGGATGAAAGATGTCTCTGCTGAGATGCGCCCAATTATTGGGAAACACGTCAATGAAGCTCGTGATGTTTTGACCGCAGCCTTTGAAGAAACAGCGAAACTCTTGGAAGAAAAGAGAGTCGCAGCTCAATTAGCTAGTGAGAGCATCGATGTAACACTTCCAGGTCGTCCTGTTGCGACTGGTCACCGTCATGTTCTCACACAAACAAGTGAAGAAATCGAAGATATTTTCATCGGTATGGGGTACCAAGTTGTGGATGGTTTTGAAGTGGAGCAAGACTACTATAACTTCGAGCGTATGAATCTTCCAAAAGATCACCCAGCCCGTGATATGCAGGACACTTTCTACATCACAGAAGAAATCTTGCTTCGTACTCACACGTCTCCTGTTCAAGCGCGTGCCATGGATGCTCATGACTTTTCTAAAGGTCCTTTGAAAATGATCTCACCAGGACGTGTGTTCCGTCGTGATACGGACGATGCAACCCACAGTCACCAATTCCACCAAATCGAAGGCTTGGTTGTTGGGAAAAACATCTCTATGGCAGACCTTCAAGGAACCCTTCAGTTGATTGTGCAAAAGATGTTCGGTGAAGAGCGTCAGATCCGTTTGCGTCCATCTTATTTCCCATTCACAGAGCCATCTGTTGAGGTGGATGTTTCCTGCTTCAAGTGTGGTGGAGAAGGCTGTAACGTATGTAAGAAAACAGGTTGGATCGAGATTATGGGTGCCGGTATGGTTCACCCACGTGTCCTTGAAATGAGCGGAATCGATGCGACTGTTTACTCTGGCTTTGCCTTTGGTCTTGGTCAAGAGCGTGTAGCTATGCTCCGTTACGGAATCAACGATATCCGTGGATTCTACCAAGGAGATATCCGCTTCTCAGAACAGTTTAAATAAGATTGAAACCTGAAACACAGTCCTATACAGTTCTAGTCATTCTCTCTCGATGAGAAATGGCAAGAGCTGACTCGAAGAAAAAGAAAGGAATTGAAAAGGTCACACTTGGTGGGATCTTACAATCAGAATTATGCTTGTATCTTATAAATGGTTAAAAGAATTGGTGGACATTGATGTGCCATCACAAGAGTTGGCTGAGAAAATGTCAACTACAGGGATCGAGGTAGAAGGTGTGGAATCACCTGCTGCTGGTCTCTCAAAAATTGTCGTCGGTGAGGTCCTGTCTTGCGAAGATGTGCCGGAAACTCACTTGCATGTCTGTCAGGTTAATGTGGGCGAAGAAGAAGCCCGTCAAATCGTTTGTGGTGCCCCAAATGTGCGTGCTGGTATCAAGGTTATGGTGGCACTTCCAGGAGCTCGTATCGCTGACAACTACAAGATCAAAAAAGGGAAAATCCGTGGTTTAGAGTCACTTGGAATGATCTGTTCACTTGGTGAATTGGGAATTTCTGACTCAGTTGTACCAAAGGAATTCGCAGATGGTATTCAAATCTTGCCTCAAGATGCTGTTCCTGGGGATGAAGTCTTTTCTTACCTAGGCTTGGATGACGAAATCATCGAACTTTCTATCACTCCAAACCGTGCAGACGCTCTTTCCATGCGTGGAGTGGCTCATGAAGTAGCAGCCATCTATGACAAGGCAGTTAGCTTTAAAGAGTTTCCTCTTGCAGAAACTGACCAAGCCGCTGCAGATGCTCTTTCTGTAGGCATTGAGACAGACAAGGCGCCTTACTATGCTGCCCGTATCTTGGACAATGTGACCATCGCACCAAGTCCACAATGGTTGCAAAACCTTCTCATGAACGAAGGAATCCGTCCCATCAATAACGTAGTAGACGTAACAAACTACATCCTGCTTTACTTTGGTCAACCTATGCATGCCTTTGACTTGGATACCTTTGAAGGCACTGACATCCGTGTGCGTGAAGCGCGTGCTGGTGAAAAATTGGTGACCTTGGACGGTGAAGAACGCGAGTTGGAAACAAATGACTTAGTCATCACTGTGGCTGACAAGCCAGTAGCTCTTGCAGGTGTCATGGGCGGGCAGGCAACAGAAATCTCTGAAAAATCTAGTCGCGTTGTCCTTGAAGCCGCTGTTTTCAATGGCAAATCGATTCGTAAGACTAGTGGTCGCTTGAATCTTCGTTCTGAGTCATCTTCTCGCTTTGAAAAAGGTATCAATGTGGCAACTGTTAACGAAGCCCTTGATGCAGCAGCGAGCATGATTGCTGAACTTGCAGGTGCGACGGTGCGTAAGGGCATCGTTTCAGCAGGTCAGCTTGATACTTCAGATGTAGAAGTATCTTCGACTCTTGCAGACGTTAACCGCGTCCTTGGAACTCAGCTTTCATATGCTGATGTCGAAGATGTCTTCCGTCGTCTTGGCTTTGGCCTTTCTGGAAATGCAGATAGCTTTACAGTCAGCGTACCACGTCGTCGTTGGGATATCACCATCGAAGCTGACCTCTTTGAAGAAATCGCTCGTATCTATGGTTACGATCGTTTGCCAACTAGTCTTCCAAAAGATGACGGTACAGCTGGTGAATTGACTGCGACACAAAAACTTCGCCGTCAAGTTCGTACCATCGCCGAAGGAGCAGGATTGACAGAAATCATCACCTACGCTCTAACAACGCCTGAAAAAGCGGTTGAGTTCACAGCTCAACCAAGCAAGCTGACAGAACTCATGTGGCCAATGACAGTGGACCGTTCCGTTCTCCGTCAAAATATGGTCTCAGGTATCCTTGATACGGTGGCCTACAACGTGGCTCGTAAGAACAAAAACTTGGCTCTTTATGAGATTGGAAAAGTCTTTGAACAAACAGGTAATCCAAAAGAAGAACTTCCAAATGAAATCAACAGCTTTTCCTTTGCATTGACAGGCTTGGTTGCTGAAAAAGATTTCCAAACGGCAGCAGTCCCAGTTGATTTCTTCTATGCTAAGGGAATCCTTGAAGAGCTCTTTACTCGCTTGGGACTAGAAGTGACCTATACAGCTACAGCTGAGATTGCAAGTCTCCACCCAGGACGTACAGCCGTGATTTCACTCGGTGACCAAGTTCTTGGTTTCCTTGGTCAAGTGCATCCGGTCACTGCCAAGGCTTATGATATTCCAGAAACGTATGTAGCGGAGCTCAATCTTTCAGCCATCGAAGCTGCCCTTCAACCAGCTGCTCCATTTGTGGAAATCACCAAATTCCCAGCAGTCAGTCGTGACGTGGCCCTACTCCTCAAGGCAGAAGTGACTCACCAAGAAGTTGTAGATGCTATCCAAGCTGCAGGCGTGAAACGTTTGACAGATATCAAACTCTTTGACGTCTTCTCAGGTGAAAAATTGGGACTTGGTATGAAGTCAATGGCCTATAGCTTGACCTTCCAAAATCCAGAAGACAGCTTAACGGACGAAGAAGTCGCACGCTATATGGAAAAAATCCAAGCATCACTCGAAGAAAAAGTGAATGCAGAAGTACGTTAACTCATCAATCCATCCTTCGGGGTGGATTTTTTGCTTTTCAAAATGACAATTCAGGATCAAAAATGGACAATTGAGGAGTAAGAGCATCTGTATGCACTTTAATGGGCTATAATTGTTCTATCACTTGGGTACTCAAAATCCTTAGAGAGTTTGGTTTTTAAGGAAGGATGAACAAGATAAAAATGTACATAAATCCTTGTAAAGGCTATCAAAAAGGAGTATAATAAGTGCAACATATTTCGGAGGTGGAAAATGCTAGAAGTAAGAAATCTAGAGAAAAGTTTCGGTTCCAAGCAAGTCTTGTTTGGTGTCGATTTTCAGGCAAGTCCAGGACGAATTTTGGGACTGGTCGGGAAAAATGGTGCTGGGAAAACAACGATTTTCCACAGTATGTTGAAATTTTTGGACTATCAAGGAGAGATCAGTCTGGATGGGCAGGAGATTCGTCAGGAAACCTACGCTCGGATTGGTTATCTGCCTGAGGAACGCAGTCTTATGCCCAAGCTGACAGTCCTTGAGCAAGTTCGCTACTTGGCGACTCTAAAGGGCATGGATGCTAAGGAAGTCAAGGAAAAACTCCCTCAATGGATGGAGAAACTGGAAGTGAAAGGAAAGCTGACTGATAAAATCAAGAGCCTCTCCAAAGGGAATCAGCAGAAAATTCAGCTTATTATCACCCTGATCCATGAACCTGACTTGATTATCTTGGATGAACCTTTTAGTGGTTTGGATCCAGTCAATACTGAGTTGCTCAAGCAGGTCATCTTGAAAGAGAAAGAGCGCGGTGCAATCATTATCTTTTCTGACCATGTTATGACCAACGTCGAGGAACTTTGCGATGATATTCTGATGATTCGTGATGGGCGTGTGGTCTTACATGGACCAGTCCAAGAGGTTCGCAATCAATACGGGAAAACACGTCTCTTTGTTTCAAGTGAACGAAGCAAGGAAGAACTGGAAAAACTTCCTCACGTCAAACAGGTGAGCTTGACCAAGCAAGGCAGTTGGAAATTGATCCTCGATGATGAGAGTGCTGGTAGGGAACTCTTCCCCATCCTCACTCAAGGTCAATACATCGCGACCTTTGATCAACAAGCTCCAACAATCGATGAAATCTTTAAACTAGAATCAGGGGTGGAAGTATGAGAAATATGTGGGTTGTAATGAAGGAAACCTATCTTCGACATGTCAAGTCGTGGAGTTTCTTCTTTATGGTGATTTCGCCGTTCCTCTTTTTAGCCTTATCTGTAGGAATTGGCTATCTCCAAGGGTCTTCTATGGCTAAAAATAGCAAGATAGCAGTAGTAACAACTGTGCCATCTGTGGAAGAAGGGCTCAAGGGTACCAATGGTATCAACTTTGATTATAAGGATGAAGCCAGTGCCCAGGCTGCTATCAAGGATGAGAAAATCAAGGGTTACCTAACCATTGACCAAGAGGACAGCGTCCTCAAGGCCGTCTATCATGGTGAAACCTCTCTTGAAAGTGGCATCAAACTAGCAGTAACCAATAAGTTAAACGAACTGCAATACCAACTCAATCGTTCGGCAGCCAATTTGTCTCAAGAACAGGAAAAACGTCTGAGTCAAACTGTTGACTTTACTGAGAAGATTGATGAATCCAAGGAAAATAAAAAAATTGTTCAAACCATTGCGGCCGCAGGGCTTGGTTTCTTCCTTTATATGATTTTGATTACCTATGCTAGTGTCACTGCTCAGGAAGTGGCTAGCGAGAAAGGAACCAAAATCATGGAGGTGGTCTTCTCTAGTATCCGAGCTAGTCATTATTTCTACGCTCGCATGCTGGCTCTGCTTCTTGTGATTTTGACTCATATTGGCATTTACGTCGTGGGTGGACTGGCTGCCATTCTGCTCTTTAAAGATATCCCTATCTTGGCACAAACTGGTATTTTAAACCACTTGGGAGAGGCCTTCTCGCTCAATACCTTATTGTTTGTCTTGGTTAGTCTCTTTATGTACGTTGTTTTGGCAGCCTTCCTAGGATCCATGGTTTCTCGCCCTGAGGATTCAGGAAAGGCCTTGTCGCCATTGATGATCTTGATTATAGCAGGATTTGTCGGTGTGACCTCTCTAGGTGCTGCTGGGGACAATTTAGTTCTGAAAATTGGTTCTTATATTCCTTTCATCTCGACTTTCTTTATGCCATTTAGAGCTATAAATGGGTATGCAAGTGGTCTAGAAGCTTGGATTTCGCTTGCCATAACGGTTGTTTTTGCAGTCATTGCAACAGCCTTTATCGGACGCATGTATGCTAGTCTAGTCCTTCAAACGGATGATTTGGGAATCTGGAAAACCTTTAAACGTGCCTTAGCTTACAAATAGGAGAGCCTCGCAAAAGCGAGGTTTTTCTAGATGTTAAACGCCAAAATCGGTAAAAATATTTTACATATCTATTGACTTTTAGTAGTAAAATTTGGTATGATAGTAGACGGTATTGTTTACCCCATTTGTAAGGCCCCGGAACCTTTCAAATACCCCGCGGACCGGAACATCCGCCCTGTAAACAAAAACGATATTCATATAGGAGAAATCATGAACAAAACTACATTCATGGCTAAACCAGGCCAAGTAGAACGCAAATGGTACGTTGTTGACGCAACTGATGTACCTCTTGGACGCCTTTCAGCAGTTGTTGCTAGCGTACTTCGCGGAAAAAATAAACCAACATTCACACCACACACTGATACAGGTGACTTCGTAATCGTTATCAATGCTGAAAAAGTTAAATTGACTGGTAAAAAAGCAACTGATAAGATCTACTACACTCACTCAAACCACCCAGGTGGATTGAAACAAATCTCTGCTGGTGAACTTCGTTCTAAAAATGCAGTACGTTTGATCGAAAAATCAGTTAAAGGTATGCTTCCACACAATACTCTTGGCCGCG
>CAURVH010000005.1:0-94892 GCA_963528645.1 uncultured bacterium | reverse complement strand
AAATCGTTAGGTCGGGTAACTGGCGCGGGGGTTCGAATCCCCCATTCTCCGTATACAGAGAGCTATAAAGCGAGTGTAGGAGTTTAAATCAACTTATACCTATTAATTAAATATTTTGGAGAATTACTCAAGAGGCTGAAGAGGACGGTTTGCTAAATCGTTAGGTCGGGTAACTGGCGCGGGGGTTCGAATCCCCCATTCTCCGTGATATAATTTGAGAATCTTTGTCAACTCTAGTGGGTTGGTGAAAAGTCATATTCTGGAGAGAGCCACATTGGCACTCTCTTTTTTTGGCTCTTTATCCTTGAGAAAGGTTTGAAAGACAGCCTGAAAGTGAGGGTGGACCAGCTTGAGATTATTTTCAATGAGTTCGAAAAAATTCTCTGCCTCCTTGTTCTGAAAGTTAAAAAACAAGAGCTGATAGAGATTATAGTGTTTTTTCAGGTCTGGCGATAAAAGCGTTTATGACTTAGTTTCCGACTCTCCTGTTGGATGAGTTTCCAGTAGCGTTTGATTGCCTTATATTCGTGCGATCTCCTATCAAACTGATTCATGATTTGGATGCGAAGGCAGCTCGTAGCACGGCCGAGATTTTGTACAATGTGAAAGCAATCGAGGATGATTTTAGCAGAAGGAAAGAGTTTCTTAGCGACGACCGTCATAGGGACTTTCTCGATTAATTTTTGAGCGATTTGGTGGTTTTTATTGACTAAGGGAGTCTCTGAGACAGCCATTTTTTTACAGACTTTACAGCGGAAACGCCGTTTCCTTAGACGAATTAGAATTTTGTATCCCGCACATTCTAGATAAGGGATTTTAGATTTTTTTGAAAATCATATTCCTTCAGTGATTTCCTTGTGGGGGATCCATATTGATAATATCTACACTCTTGATGTTAGGGTCTTTAATATCAAGTAGTTTTGTGATAAAATGCAATGGTTCCATAAGATTCTTTCCAATGATGGTTTGGTCGCTTTTCATTATAGATCTTTTGGGCCTTTTTTCTAGGCATCTCCATAGTGGTTTTACTCACTACAGAATTATAGAGCTCTATTATCTAATGCCATTTCACTAACTTTTATACTAGAAAAAATCATAAATAGACTAGATTTAGTGGTATACTAAGGTTAGGGACTTTAAGTGGCTGGGGATAATCGAGATGAAAAATGGAGTAAAATTTCACAGTATTTTTTATAGATTTATACTATTTATCTTTCTAGTATTTCTAACTGTGATTTCAATGATCTTAGATGCAAAAAAAGCGCAAATTCGCTTTTTTAACCTATCCTTGACTATCGGGCAAGAGGAGTTGAAGATTGTTACAGTTGCGGTTTTGCTCCTTACTTTTCTTCTATCTTTCTTGTTCAAATGGAAGTGTTTAATCCATGAAACTGGGATTTATCTAAGAAAAATTGATTTATTTATAGCTTGGGATGAGATTAGAGGTTTTAGCCATGTCTGGATAAATGAATATCATCGTGGACCTCATGGTTTCCCGTTCTATAATCGTAAGACGCTGGTTATTTATAGAGAAAATTATCAACCGATTTGCCTTTATAATATTTCAATATTGGCCTTATATGTGGCTAAATGTTATCATCCAAAATTGAAAACCAATATAGTCTCAGCAACGTTGGCAAGTCTCTTCAATATGGCTTTAAATGCATGTTTCTTGTACGAGATGTTTAGTAAAAATTTGGTGAATATAAAAGCTGAAGTCTTTATGTTTTGGCTGCTTTTGTATGCTGTTAAAGTTTTTGCGCTACCATTGGTTATGCTTGGACACGAAAATCACTGCTATGGGGTTTCTTTGGCACATAGCACGGCATATAAAAAGAATGCCTCAAAAGCTATTAATCTGTAAATTGTTGACAGGAAGCCAGCTATTTATATATCTGTTGCTTTCTACATTCAAAAAGCACTATATGTTGCTAGTTGCATATAGTGCCGTTGTTAAGTCCAGCTAGTGAGTGAGATTTCACCACTATTAAGCCAGATTTCTGTCTGGTCATCAAACTGGATAAGGAGTTGTCCTTTATCGGAGATGTCTTTGGCAACTCCTTTTTTTTTAGTCTGATCTTGGATAAAACTGACCTCTCTTCCTAGAACAAGAGAGTGTTCTTTATAAAGATAGAGTAGTTCTTCGGGTGCTGTTTGGTAGAAACAATGCCAAATTTCTGAGATTAGTTCGTTTCGTGTGATAGGAGCTGGTGGTGTAAAGAGACTTCCAGCTTTTTCTTTTATCTCTTTTGGAAAATCGCTGATGGCAAAGTTGATTCCAACGCCGATAATGACGTCTGTTACTAGGCCTGTTTCCACGGACGTCATGGCTTCGGTGAGGATACCTGCTATTTTTTTATTTTTAAAGTAGATATCATTTACCCATTTGATACCCACGTCAATCAAGGTGAGGTTTTTAATAGCTTTGTAAATGGCGCCTGCTGTAAGTAATGTGTAGGCAGGAAGCTGGTCATAGGTGAGATTTGGCTGAATATGTAATGACATATAAATACCTCCCCGTGCAGGAGAGTAGTAAGGGCGTTGAAAGCGACCACGACCTGCTGTTTGACATGTGGAAAGATAGAGACTATTTCCCTGGTTTCCCCCTTCAATACCTTCTTTTGCATCTGTTTGAGTAGATTTTGTTTCAGGTTTGTAGCGAATGGTTAAGTTGGTTTTCTCTTGAATCAAATCAGGTAGGATCAAATCGCCTTGAATAAGTTTGTAACCTTTATTTTTAATACTGTCAATCACGAGCCCTTCTTGTTGGAGGCGTTGAATTGCCTTCCATATGGATGTACGACTTAACAACAGTTCTTCTGCAATTTTTTCTCCGCTAACATAGTTGTTTTCTCTAGCTAATATTTGGTAGACTAGTTGGTGTGATTTCATTGATTTTCCTTTCTAGCTAAGAGGGAGTGAGAGAGTTCTTTTCGAGTTTGACTCGGTGTTTTTTGAAAAAACTGCTTGTAGGCTTTTGAAAAATGTAGTGGATCTGAGAAACCCACGGAGTATGCAATGACTTTAATAGATTCTTCAGTATGTTCCAGAAGTTGTTGTGCACGATGCATCCGAACGTAGAGTAGATACTCTTTTGGAGAGAGTTGGTGAAATTCTTTAAACACACTAGTTAAGTAACTTCTATGAACCGATAGCTCTTTTGCTAAATCTTGAATTGTGAGTGATTGAGGGTAGTGACTATCTATCAATCGTTTGCAGTCAAGATAGAGTTGGTGGGTTGATGAAATATTCTTTTTTTTCTGATTGGGAGTAATAGTTCCTAAATGAAACATTAATTCATGAAGTTGCCCCATGATATGGAGTTGTGCTAGTTCGTTTGATTTTGTTACCTGAGCAAAACGGACAATATCTTCAACGAGTTTTGCAGTTGTCTGTGTATGACAGTTTTTTGACTGGATGAGGTAGGATTGATCAGAAATTTGAGACAGAGCAAAATAGTCAGGTGCCCTCCCTCCAGTAATCCCTAACCAGTAGTAAGCCCAAGGATCCTGGCTATCTGCTTGATAGAAGGTTAATTCATCTGGTTTTAGTAAAAAGAAATCTCCTGCCTTTAAATCAACAATTTTCCCCTTATAATGGAATTGACCTTTTCCTTTAGTAATGTAATGTAGTACATAGGTATCTCGAATAGCTGGGCCAAAAGAGTAGTTAGGCGTGCATTCTTCATAGCCGTAAAAGCTAAGAGAAAGATCAATTGTTCCAGTCTGGTATTCTGAAAAAACGAGCATGTGCCACCTCCTACCTAACATTTTACCATACTTTGTAGACATTTCTCTATTTTAGAAAGCGCTTTTATTTGATAAAATTTTATCAAGAAATCGAAGAGGTGAAATATATGGGAGTTCGAATAGAGAATAATCTATTTTACGTTGAGAGTAAAGGTCTAAGTTTGATTATTGAAAATAGGGATGGGTTCTTATTATTAAAACATTTAGGAAAGACTGTTAAGAACTATAATGGTGCCAATAGTGTTTATGAACGCGATCATGCTTTTTCACCTAATCCAACAGCTACTAATCGAACTTTTAGTTTGGATACGCAACGTCAAATTTTTGGACAACATGGTTTGGGTGATTTTAGGAAACCAACTTTACAGGTTCAGCACGATGAAACTGAAGTAACAGA
Source organism: uncultured bacterium (assembly GCA_963528645.1). Classification (GTDB taxonomy): domain Bacteria; phylum Bacillota; class Bacilli; order Lactobacillales; family Streptococcaceae; genus Streptococcus. The sequence continues at coordinate 90,746 of CAURVH010000005.1, read as the reverse complement.
CTTTCGATTTGTAGAAGCAAAGATTTTAAAAGGTCAGAATGGTCCACAGGGCTTACCTTTTCCTCACAACATGGATGATACAGAGACTCTTGTCTTGATTTTAAAAGATCCTCAAGCTAAAATTAGTCTGACGCTTTATTATACTGCTTTTGATAATGATGCGACAATTGCTAGCTACAGCAAATTGGAGAATAATAGTAATCAGGAAGTTGTCATTCACAAGGACTTTTCTTTTATGGCTGATTTTCCCGCTGCGGCTTACGAGATTGTAACTCTGCAGGGTGCTTATGCTCGTGAAAAGACTGTTCGACGTCAACAGGTAGAACAAGGAATCTTTTCAATTAGTTCGAACCGTGGTGCTTCTGGTCATGCTCAAACACCAGCTCTTCTATTATGTGATCAAGGAGTCACAGAGGATGCTGGAAATGTGTTTGCCCTGCAACTAATGTATAGTGGAAACTTTGAAGCTTTTGTTCAAAAGAATCAATTGAATGAAGTTCGGGTGGCTATTGGCATAAATCCGGAAAACTTTTCTTGGAAGTTAAATCCTGAGGAAAATTTTGAAACACCGATAGCTTTAGTGACTTATTCAGATAAGGGATTAACTGGTATTAGTCATGAAAGTCAAAATTTTGTACTTAAGCACATTATGCCAAGTCAGTTTTCTAAAAAAGAACGTCCAATTCTAATCAATAACTGGGAAGCTACTTACTTTGACTTTCAGAGAGAAAAACTGTTGGAGCTAGCCGATGAAGCTAAGAAAGTTGGAATTGAACTTTTTGTATTAGATGATGGGTGGTTTGGTAATCGCTTTGATGATAATCGTGCTTTAGGTGATTGGGTTGTTAATGAGAAAAAACTGGGTGGAAGTCTTGAAAGTCTGATTTCAGCGATCCATGAAAGAGGTTTGCAGTTTGGGCTTTGGTTAGAACCGGAGATGATTTCTGTAGATAGTGATTTGTATCGTAAACATCCTGACTGGGCTATTCAGGTTCCAGGGTATGAGCATACCTATTCTAGAAATCAATTAGTACTTAATCTTGCCAATCCTCAGGTAGTAGAATATTTGAAAAATGTCTTAGATGAACTCCTCTCTCATCATAAAATTGACTACATCAAATGGGATATGAATCGTAATATTACTAGCCTAGGGAATGGTTCGAACTATCTAGAGACAAAGATGCAATCTCATCAGTATATGTTGGGGCTTTACGAACTCGTTTCTTATCTGACAGAGAAACATAGTCATATTCTCTTTGAGTCCTGCTCTGGTGGCGGTGGCAGAAATGATCTTGGTATGATGCGTTATTTCCCACAAGTCTGGGCTAGTGATAATACTGATGCTATTGCACGTTTACCTATACAGTATGGATCATCCTATCTCTATCCAACCATTTCTATGGGAGCTCATGTGTCAGCTGTACCGAATCATCAGATGGGACGAATGACACCATTGGAAACTCGTGGTCATGTAGCAATGATGGGGAATCTGGGTTATGAACTTGATTTGACAAGTTTATCAGATGATGAGAAAGCTGAGATTGCTAATCAGGTGAACTTGTATAAAGAATTGCGACCAGTAGTCCAGTTGGGAAACCAGTATAGGTTAATCAATCCCGATGCTGAATCCAATGAAGCAGCTCTACAATTTAACTATGGAAATCAAACAATTGTAACCTACGCCCGAATCTTATCAGTTGTAGAGACCATGGAAACAACTTTAAAGTTAAAAGATTTGGATGAAGAGGGACGGTATGAATTACAGGAAAATGGTGTAGTTTACTCAGGTGCAGAACTCATGTATGCGGGTATTACTATGGAGCTTCCGCAGGGAGATTATCTCAGCAGGCAGTTACATTTCATTAGAAGATAAGGAGATAAAATCATGAGATGGTATAAAAAGATGGGTTTAATTGCTACTACAGGACTCTGCCTTTTGCGACTGTCAGCTTGTAGTAGTCAAGAGGAGTCAACTGATGGCAAGGTAACGATTGAGTTTTTTAACCAGAAGACCGAGATGGCAGATACCTTGCAAAGAATAGTGGATGATTTTGAGAAGGAATATCCTAATATTGATGTGAAGTTGACAACAGTGCCCGCAGCAGGTATTGTCCTAAAAACGCGTGTTTTATCAGGGGACGTGCCAGATATTGTCAATATCTACCCTCAAAATATGGATTTCCAAGAGTGGGCTAAGGCAGGTTATTTTGCAGATATGACAGGGAAATCCTATCTTGAGAACGTTAAGAATGACTATGCTAAAAAGTATGCGATTAATGACAAAGTTTATAGTGTGCCTTTAACGGCCAACCTTTATGGAATCTATTACAATAAAACAAAATTTAAAGAATTAGGACTTGAGGAACCGAAGACTTTTAAAGAATTTCAAGAGATTGTTAAAAAGATAAAAGATAGTGGAAATTCCCCATTTGCAGTTGCAGGCAATGAAGGCTGGACATTAAATGGTTACCACCAACTTTCTCTCATTACTATTACAGGTAGTGGAGATGCGGCTAATAACTACCTTCGCTTTTCAAAACCAAACGCCATCTCTGCAGATGATGCTATTTTAAAAGCCGATGCAGAACGACTAGATTTGTTGGCGGATAATGCTCAAGATGGTTGGCGTGGTGCTTCTTATAATGATGCGGTGGTAGCATTTTCGAGTGAAAAAGCCTTGATGATGCCACAAGGATCATGGGCATTAGCAGCAATTAATCAACAGGATCCAAAATTTAAGGTGGGGATGTTTGCCTTCCCAGGAGAAGAAGTAGGAAAAGAAGTCACTGTTGGTGCAGGGGACATGGCATTATCAACTTCAGCTACTACCAAACACCCTAAGGAAACCGAAGAATTTATCAGCTATATGACTAGTCCAAAAGCTATGCAGTCATACTATGATGTAGATGGATCACCAGTTGCGGTGAAAGGCATACAGGAAAAAGAAGATTCAGCGCTTGCAGATATTTCTAAACTGGCATTTACGGATAAACATTATGTTTGGTTGGGCCAACGCTGGAACTCTGAAGAAGACTTTTTTAATCTAAGTGCAGGTTATCTGATGGATAAAAATCTGAAAAATATGGCAAACAATCTCAATGCTTTCTTTAATCCAATGAAGGCAGATTTGGACTAGAATAGGAGTTAAGATGATATGGCTATTCGAAAATTTTTAAATAAATACTGGGGTTGGACATTTTTGCTTATCCCGCTTGCTTTACAAGCGATCTTCTTTTACTTTCCAATGGTACAAGGTGCTTTCTATAGTTTGACTAACTGGACTGGATTGACCTATAATTACAAATTTGTTGGTTTGAATAACTACAAATTGCTGATGATTGATGGGAAATTCTTCACAGCCATTGCTTTTACTTTGATTTTAACTCTGGCATTGATTGTTGGGGAAATTGTGATTGGGATGATTGTGGCGCGTGCCTTAAATTCTAAGATGAAGGGGCAGACCTTCTTTAGAGCATGGTTCTTTTTCCCGGCTGTTTTGTCTGGTTTGACAGTTTCCTTGATTTTTAAACAATTTTTCAACTATGGGCTTCCAACGATTGGAAAAATTTTAGGAATTAGCTTTTTACAAGAGAGTCTATTAGGAACACCTGTCGGAGCGGTAGTGGCAACTATCTTTGTTCTTCTATGGCAAGGAGTAGCAATGCCAATTATTCTCTTTCTTGCTGGTCTTCAGAGTATTCCAAATGATATTTTGGAGGCGGCATCAATTGATGGTGCAACAAGTAAACAAACCTTTTGGAAGATTGAATTACCCTATTTGCTGCCAACGATTTCTATGGTTTTTATTCTGGCTCTTAAGTCCGGTTTGACAGCCTTTGACCAGATTTTTGCGTTGACGAGTGGTGGTCCAAATAATGCTACAACGTCTCTTGGACTTTTAGTCTACAACTATGCTTTCAAGAGTAATCAATATGGATATGCGAATGCAATTGCCTTGATTTTATTCTTAATTATTGGAATTGTTTCTCTTATCCAAATCAAACTATCAAAGAAATTTGAAATCTAATAGAGGAGTCCTACACATGAAAAAAGAAGAAAAATTGAATCAGTTTTGGAAATATGTCCTCTTGATAGTCGGTGGTATTCTTATACTTGTTCCTTTGTTGGTAACAGTTTTTAGTTCCTTCAAAACAACTAAGGATATCATGAATCATTTCTTTAGTTTGCCCAATCCTTTTACCTTAAGTAATTATGAACGATTAATTTCGGATGGAATTGGAGGCTATTTCTGGAATTCAGCTGTTATTACGGTGTTATCATTGATTGTAGTAGCTTTCTTTATACCAGCTGCAGCTTATTCCATTGCTCGAAATATGTCCAAGAAAAAAGCCTTTGCAATTATGTATTCGCTCTTGATTTTAGGGATATTTGTTCCATTTCAGGTGATTATGATTCCCATCACAGTTATGATGAGTAAACTCGGTCTAGCAAATATGTGGGGACTAGTAATACTCTACCTAACTTATGCTATTCCACAGACTCTCTTCTTGTATGTTGGTTATATAAAAATCAGTGTACCGGATAGTTTGGATGAAGCTGCGGAAATTGATGGGGCTGATCGTTTTACAACTTATCGTCGAATCATTTTTCCAATGTTGAAGCCCATGCATGCGACAACTTTGATTATCAATGCTCTCTGGTTCTGGAATGACTTTATGTTGCCACTGTTGATTCTGAACAAGGATTCTAAGATGTGGACTTTACCTCTCTTCCAATACAACTACCAAGGTCAGTACTTCAATGACTATGGTCCAAGTTTTGCATCTTATATTGTGGGAATTGTAACGATAACCATTGTCTACCTCATCTTCCAAAAACATATCATTTCAGGAATGAGTAACGGGGCAGTGAAGTAAGAAAGTGCTTAGGGAATTTATAATTCCATACATAGAGGAACAGTTCAGTTTGTTGCCAATTCTATGTAGAAAACAAGAAAGTCGTACTTAGTTGCTTGCAGTCTATATTAGTACGAGTTCGATGTGAACAAAAAATCTAAAAATATCTTTCATTTACGAAGCCAGGTCATATAAGACTTGGCTTCAATTAAAAAAAGGAGAGTAATTATGCCAATTCAAAATAAAACTATGTTGATTACTTACTCAGATAGTCTTGGAAATAACCTTAAAGACTTATATGTGAATTTGGAAAAACATTTTGGAGATGCTATTGGGGGAGTTCACCTTCTACCATTTTTCCCATCAACTGGTGATCGTGGATTTGCACCAGTTGACTATGACGAAGTGGATCTAGCTTTTGGTGATTGGGAGGATGTTAAGCGTTTAGGTGAGAAATATTATCTTATGTTTGACTTTATGATTAATCATATTTCTCGTCAATCTAAGTATTATAAGGATTACCAAGAAAAACATGAAGCCAGTGAATTTAAAGATCTCTTTCTAAACTGGGACAAGTTTTGGCCGGAAAATCGTCCGACACAAGCTGATGTAGATTTAATTTACAAGCGTAAGGATCGTGCACCAAAGCAAGAGATTCTTTTTGCAGACGGTTCAGTAGAACATTTGTGGAATACTTTTGGTGAGGAGCAGATTGATCTTGATGTGACCAAAGAAGTAACGATGGGATTCATCCGTAAGACCATTCAGCACCTGGCAAGTAACGGGTGTGATTTGATTCGTCTAGATGCCTTTGCTTATGCAGTGAAGAAATTGGATACCAATGATTTCTTTGTGGAACCAGATATTTGGAATTTATTGGACAAAGTTCGAGATATCGCTGCTGAGTATGGGACAGAGCTCTTACCTGAGATTCATGAGCACTATTCGATTCAGTTTAAAATAGCGGACCATGATTACTATGTTTACGATTTTGCCCTTCCAATGGTGACCCTTTATACTCTTTACAGTTCTAGAACAGAGCGTTTGGCTAAGTGGTTAAAGATGAGCCCGATGAAGCAATTTACGACACTAGATACCCATGATGGGATTGGAGTGGTGGATGTCAAGGATATCCTGACTGATGAGGAAATTGACTATGCTTCAAATGAGCTCTATAAGGTTGGAGCGAATGTCAAACGTAAGTACTCTAGTGCAGAGTATAACAATCTAGATATCTACCAAATCAATTCAACCTATTATTCTGCGCTTGGAGATGATGATGTCAAGTACTTCCTCGCTCGTCTGATTCAAGCTTTTGCTCCAGGCATTCCTCAGGTTTACTATGTGGGTCTATTAGCAGGAAAAAATGACTTGAAATTATTAGAAGAAACTAAGGAAGGTCGAAATATTAATCGTCATTACTATAGCAATGAGGAAATAGCAGAAGAAGTTCAACGTCCTGTGGTGAAGGCTCTTCTCAATCTATTTTCTTTCCGTAATCGATCAGAGGCCTTTGACCTAGAAGGGACTATTGAGATAGAAACACCAACAGCTCACAGCATTGTAATCAAACGTCAAAATAAAGACAAGTCTGTAACAGCAGTAGCAGAAATTGATCTGCAAAGTCAGACCTATCAAGTAGTGGAAAACGGCAGAAAAATTCAGTTCTAGTGCTATATTAATGAAAGAGTTTTTTTGTGGCGAAAACGTGTTCATTGTTCCCAAATGACGGAAAAAATGGTAAAATTAAAAGATAGTTTAGCATTTATCTTCTGGAGAAATCCAGAACAGAAAGGATCCGTTTTGAAATCAATTGGATTACTGGATAAGATAAGAGGGCTTTCGAAAAAAGATTTCTTTTTGTATTTGATGATCATAAGTATCTTTTTACCTTTTTATTTGTTCTTAGCCCTCTTTGCTTTATATTTGATAGGTTTACTTGTTACTGGGGATATGAAGGGAATTATCAAAGGATTGGCCAAACATCCTGTACTTCTCTTTTTTATTGCCTATAGTAGTATCATCTCCATCGTTGCCAAGAACTGGCTTGGATTGGTTGCATCTTTACTGATGTTTCTCTTCCTCATTTTCTTTAGTTTTTACCAGAAACGTCTGACACATGCTTTCTTTCGACTGATACTGCAGACAATTTTGTTTGGTAGTGTGCTCTCTGCTGTTTTTGCTACTTTGGAGCATTTCCAGATTGTAAAGAAATTTAACTATGCCTTTCTTTCGCCCAATATGCAAGTATGGCACCAGAACCGTGCAGAGGTGACCTTCTTTAATCCGAACTACTATGGGATTATCTGTTGCTTCTGTATCATGATTGCCTTTTATCTCTTTACAACGACGAAGCTAAGATGGTTGAAAATCTTTTGTGTGCTAGCAGGTTTTGTGAATCTATTTGGTTTGAATTTCACGCAGAATCGAACAGCCTTTCCTGCCATCATCGCGGGTGCAATCATTTATCTCTTTACAACTATTAAAAACTGGCGCGCCTTTTGGCTCAGTATTGGAGTTTTTGGGATTGGCCTTTGTTTCCTCTTCTCAAGCGATTTGGGAGTCCGTATGGGAACACTAGATTCTTCAATGGAGGAGCGTGTTTCAATCTGGAATGCGGGTATGACTTTGTTCAAGCAAAATCCTATCTGGGGTGAGGGTCCACTGACCTATATGAATTCCTATCCGAGAATTCATGCACCTTATCACGAACACGCGCATAGTCTTTACATCGATACTATTTTAAGTTATGGTTTGATTGGAACCATTCTCCTATCCATTTCTTCGGTTATCCCGGTTCACATGATGATGGATATGAGTCAGGAGTCTGGTAAACGACCAATTATCGGTCTTTATCTCTCCTTCCTTACAGTAGTCGCTGTACATGGGATTTTTGACTTGGCTCTCTTCTGGGTTCAGTCAGGATTCATCTTCTTGTTGGTTATGTGCAGTCTACCACTGGAACATCGAACCTTGGTGTCCGAAATGACAGATTAAGTTAATAAATAGTGAAGATCTTCTACTCAAGGTAGGAGGTCTTTTTTGTTGGTGAAAATTATTTCTAAATCGAAATAGTTGACAGATGGAATGAGAGGTGTTACAATAAAAACAATTCGATATAGAAATAAATTGGAGAGGTCATGAAAGATAGTCATTTGGTAGCCCATCATATTCGTTTGTTAAATGGGCGGATTTTTCAAAAGTTACTGAGTCAGGATCCTGAGGCTCTTTATCGGAGTGAGCAGGGAAAGATTTTAGCGGTTTTATGGAATAGTGAGACAGGTTGTGCAACTGCGACAGATATTGCGCTGGCGACTGGTCTTGCTAACAATACGCTCACAACCATGATAAAGAATCTTGAGGAGCAAAACCTGGTCATCATTAGCCCATGTGGAATAGATAAGAGAAAGAAATATGTCAAGTTGACAGAGCAAGGTTTGTCCCAGAAAGAAGTGGGCCATCGCATCAGTCAAAAGTTGGATGCTATTTTTTATAAAGGATTCACTGAGGAAGAAATTCGCCAGTTTGAAAGTTATCAGGAACGCATCTTAGCAAATTTAAAAGAAAAAGAGGCATAAATCATGTCAAAACAAGTTGAAAATGCACAAAATTTATACATTCATGCCATTCAAGATGGGCGCGTTGCCGAGGCTCAAGCTCAGTCTGTAGGGGATACTTATATCCAACACTCGACAGGTGTGCCAGATGGGAAAGAAGGGTTTGCGGCTTTCTTTGCAAATTTCTTTGAGCGCCATCCTGAGCGTGAGATGAAGATTGTTCGCACCATTGAGGATGGCAATCTGGTCTTTGTCCATGTCCATCAATTTCTCAATGGCGGGGAAGCTCAATGGGTAACGACAGATACTTTCCGTGCGGATGAGAATGGACGCATCGTGGAGCATTGGGATGTCATTGACTACTATCGAACACCTGAAAATGGCCAATTAGATCAGATTTTTGGTGATTTTGAGATCAAGGATTTGGACAAAACGGCAGAAAATAAAAAAACCGTTCGTCGTTTCTTGACAGAAATTTTCCAAAATGGGGAGCTGGAGCAGTGGAGTGATTATGTAGCAGACGATTTGATTCAGCATAATCATGAGATTGGACAAGGAAGTGATGCTTATAAAAACTATGTGGCTGAACATGAGGTTACTTTCGACTTTGTTTTCCAGCTTTTGGGACAAGGAAACTATGTGGTTAGCTATGGGCAGACTCAGATTGATGAAGTTGCCTATGCCCAGTACGATATCTTCCGTTTGGAGAATGGCTTGGTTGTGGAGCATTGGGATAATAAGGAAGTTATGCCTAAGGTAGAAGACTTGACCAACCGAGGAAAATTTTAAATTGAGGACTAAGAATGATTGAATACAAAAATGTAGCGCTACGCTACACAGAAAAAGATGTTTTGAGAGATGTCAATTTACGGATTGAGAATGGGGAATTTATGGTTTTAGTTGGACCTTCTGGGTCCGGTAAGACGACCATGATTAAAATGATTAACCGTCTATTGGAACCTACTGATGGAAATATTTATATGGATGGCAAGCGCATCAAAGACTATGATGAGCGTGAACTTCGTCTTTCTACTGGTTATGTTTTACAGGCCATTGCACTGTTTCCCAATTTAACGGTTGCAGAAAATATTGCCCTGATTCCTGAGATGAAGGGCTGGACTAAGGAAGAAATTGCTCAGAAAACAGAAGAGCTTTTGGCTAAGGTTGGTTTACCAGTGACTGAGTATGGGAATCGACTTCCAAGTGAATTATCTGGTGGAGAACAGCAACGGGTTGGTATTGTTCGTGCTATGATTGGTCAGCCTAAGATTTTGCTTATGGATGAACCTTTTTCAGCCTTGGATGCTATTTCGAGAAAACAGTTGCAGGTTCTGACTAAAGAATTGCATAAAGAGTTTGGGATGACAACGATTTTTGTGACCCATGATACGGATGAAGCTTTGAAATTGGCGGACCGTATTGCTGTTTTGCAGGATGGAGAGATTCGTCAGGTGGCAAATCCCGAGACCATTTTAAAAGCTCCTGCAACAGACTTTATAGCAGACTTGTTTGGAGGTAGTGTTCATGGCTAATTTGATATCAACTTTTCAGGAGCGTTTTGGTGATTGGGTAACAGCTCTATCTCAACATTTGCAGTTGTCGCTTTTGACTTTGTTACTAGCTATTTTTATAGCGATTCCTTTGGCTGTTTATCTTCGCTATCATGAGAAATTGGCGGATTGGGTCTTGCAGATTGCTGGAATTTTCCAGACTATCCCTTCTTTGGCCTTGTTGGGACTCTTTATTCCCTTGATGGGAATTGGAACCTTGCCTGCTTTGACTGCTCTGGTGATTTATGCGATTTTTCCGATTTTGCAAAATACCATCACTGGTCTAAAGGGAATTGATCCAAGTCTACAAGAGGCTGGAATTGCCTTTGGGATGACCTGGTGGGAGCGTCTCAAGAAGTTTGAAATTCCACTTGCCATGCCTGTCATAATGTCTGGTATTCGGACGGCAGCGGTTTTGATTATCGGTACGGCAACCTTGGCAGCCTTGATTGGGGCAGGGGGGCTGGGTTCCTTTATTCTTCTAGGAATCGACCGTAATAATGCCAGTCTGATTTTGATTGGGGCACTTTCTTCTGCAGTGCTAGCCATTGCCTTTAACTTCCTACTAAAAGTAATGGAAAAAGCGAAATTGCGGACGATTTTCTCTGGTTTTGCCTTGGTGACAATATTGCTCGGTCTGTCTTATAGTCCAGCTCTTTTAGCTCAAAAAGAAAAGGAAAACTTGGTGATTGCTGGGAAATTGGGACCGGAACCAGAAATTTTGGCCAATATGTATAAACTACTCATTGAAGAGAATACCAGTATGACTGCGACTGTTAAACCGAATTTTGGGAAAACAAGCTTCCTCTATGAAGCTCTGAAAAAAGGCGATATTGATATCTATCCTGAATTTACTGGTACGGTGACTGAAAGTTTGCTTCAGCCATCACCCAAGGTAGGTCATGAGCCAGATCAGGTTTATCAAGTGGCGCGTGATGGCATTGCCAAACAGGATCATCTTGCCTATCTCAAACCTATGTCTTATCAAAATACCTATGCTGTAGCTGTTCCGAAAAAGATTGCTCAAGAATATGACTTGAAGACCATTTCGGACTTGAAAAAAGTAGAAGGACAGTTGAAGGCCGGTTTTACACTCGAATTTAATGACCGTGAGGATGGAAATAAGGGCTTGCAATCGATGTATGGTCTCAATCTCAACGTAGCGACTATGGAGCCAGCTCTTCGCTATCAGGCAATTCAGTCGGGCGATATTCAAATCACAGATGCCTATTCGACGGATGCGGAATTGGCGCGTTATGATTTACAGGTCTTGGAAGATGACAAGCAACTCTTCCCACCTTATCAAGGAGCTCCACTGATGAAAGAAGCTCTTCTCAAGAAACATCCAGAGTTGGAAACAGTTCTCAATAAATTGGCTGGTAAAATTACTGAAAGCCAGATGAGCCAGCTCAACTACCAAGTCGGTGTTGAAGGCAAGTCAGCAGAACAAGTAGCCAAAGAATTTCTACAAGAACAAGGTTTGTTGAAGAAATAGATGGAGGGGAAAGTCAGGAGGAGCCACTAGCCACTTTCTTCAGCAGACAAAATCCCATCTCGAATTATAGACGAGATGGGATTTTTAGTGTTAGAGTAAGATAAACAAGAGAGCAATCAAAGCCGCTAGCGTGCCCCTTATAATGTGGTGCGATATATTTTGACTTTCTTGCTGTCGCCCATTCCAGTAAGCACCGTAGCAGATGATGCTAGAACCCACTATCCATAAGATGATCGTTGCAAGCGGAACAAAGAAAAAGATAGCAAGAGCTAGTGAAGTGAGACAACTGCCGACCAAGATGCACGTGTTTCCCAGACTGTAGTTCTTTTGTTTCATGGCTGCGAAAGCTGCCGCGAGATGAAGGAGGGAGAAAATAAGAGCCAATACAATCGTTAGAATTCCTAGGATAATAGAAGTTAACATGGTTGATTCCTTTCTTCGTGATAGGATTAAATTTCGAGTGATTTTGTAGAAGTCATCTCAATCACATCTAAGTAAAATCTCACCACTTGGTCTTCGGTATAAGATTTTCCTTTTTTTAGCCACCAGGTCAGTGTTTCGATAAAGTTGGTTACTACAAAATGTTTGAGGTAGGAAGCCGGAATGTTTGGATAGGACTCTTGCAAATCATCTGCCACCATGGGATAGACGTGGTGTTCGAGCTCCTTGTGTAGTTGGCGGAGGAAGTAGTCGTTTTTGGAAAAAAGAAGACTGGTGACATGGTCTTGATTTTTTTGAAAATGTAAAAAGATATGAGCGAGGTAGTCTTCTGTAGTCAAGTGTTCTTCCCTTTCAAAGAGATGATGAAAGAGGTAGCGACAGAGTTCATCTAAAAGCAGTTCCTTACTCTCGTAGTGACAGTAAAAAGTGGAACGCCCAACATCTGCCAAGTCAATGATATCTTGGACAGTAGTAGCATCATAGCCCTTGTCGTTCAAAACTTGTAGAAAAGCTTGATAAATGGCTTTTTTCGTCTTACTAACCCGACGATCTCTTTTTGGCATATAGACACTTGAGACAAACTGTTCAGAACTGAACAAGGCTGACAGTTTGCTTCTATCCTTTCTTTGGATTTTATTAGATAATACAAATGAAAGAAGTATATATACCTATTATACCAAAGGAGGGAGAGAAATGAGTTCTAAAACATCTATCTGGCTAGCCTTTTTCTTGAATCTATCATTTTCTGTTGTCGAATTTATTTTTGGAGGCATCTTCAATTCAAGTGCGGTCTTAGCGGATGCGGTTCATGATTTGGGCGATGCCCTTGCCATAGGCTTATCAGCTTGCTTGGAAACTATTTCCAATCGTCAGGAAGACAAACGTTATACTCTTGGCTACAAACGCTTCAGTCTGCTAGGTGCCATGCTGACTGCTTTGATCCTTTTGACAGGATCTTTCATGGTGCTCTTGGAGAATATTCCTCGTCTCCTATCCCCTCAGCCTGTCAACTACCAAGGGATGCTGTGGTTGGGGATTCTTGCGATTCTTATTAATCTCTTGGCTAGTCTAATCGTTCGTAAGGGTCAGACCAAGAACGAAGCTATCCTGACCTTGCATTTTCTAGAAGATATTCTAGGATGGCTAGCGGTTATTCTGGTTGCTGGTGTTTTGTATGTGACTGACTGGTACTTTCTCGATCCACTCTTGTCTCTTTTAATTTCTAGTTTTATCCTCTGGAAAGCCATTCCTCGTTTTTGGTCAACACTCAAGATTTTCTTAGATGCTGTGCCTGAAGGGATCGAGACTGCTAAGCTAGAGAAAGAGTTAGCAGCGCTAGATAATGTTAAAAGTGTTAATCAACTCAGTATTTGGTCCATGGATGGTCTGGAAAATGACGCCATTGTTCATGTTTGCCTAGAAGAGATTGAACATATGGAGTATTGTAAAGAATCCATTCGTAATTTACTCAAAGATTATGGTTTTCAAAATGTTACCATTGAAGTTGATGCAAACCTAGCAAGTCACCAAACCCATAAGCGAAAAATTGAGGAGTTGGAAGTAGGTCAAAGTCATGGACATTATCATTCATAAGAAGTCGATTTTCTATTTGTTGATTATTTTTGATGAATTGTAAATGTAACATATTTACTCCATTATGAAATTGTGATAGACTACATATATCACTGAAAGGAGATAGACGATGTTACAGCTACAACACATTTCAAAAGTCTATCATACGGGCGATCAAGAGTTCCACGCGCTAAAGGATATCTCGATTCGCTTCCGTGAGAATGAGTTTGTCTCCATTCTTGGGCAATCGGGTTCTGGGAAAACCACTCTATTAAATATCATCGGGGGACTCGACCAATACACATCTGGTGATTTACTCATCCAAGGAAAATCAACAAAGCAATTTAAAGACCGCGATTGGGATAGCTACAGAAACCACACCATCGGTTTCATCTTTCAGTCTTATAATCTCATCGGGCACCAAACTGCACTCTCTAACGTAGAAATTGCAATGACTCTTTCGGGTGTTTCAAAAGCAGAACGTAAGAAACGTGCTATCGAAGTGCTCGAACGCGTAGGCCTAAAAGACCATTTATATAAGAAACCAAGTCAAATGTCTGGGGGACAAATGCAACGAATCGCGATTGCGCGTGCTCTTGTTAATGATCCAAAAGTCGTTTTAGCCGACGAACCGACAGGAGCGCTCGATTCTGAGACTTCTGTTCAAATCATGAATTTATTAAAAGACATTGCCAAGGAACGTTTGGTTATCATGGTGACGCATAACCCAGAGCTGGCACAGAAGTACTCCACACGTATCGTACAAGTATTAGATGGAAACATCTTGAGCGACTCAAACCCATGCGAACCAACAGAGGAGACAAAGCAAGTCGACATCCAGTTCACGAAGACGAAGATGAGCTTTATAACCGCCCTTGTACTTTCCTTTAATAACCTATTGACAAAGAAAGGTCGTACCTTACTAACAGCTTTTGCGGGTTCTATCGGGATTATCGGGATTGCTCTTATCTTAGCCCTTTCCAATGGTGTGAGTGACTACGTTAAAAAGGTGCAGGAAGATACCCTCGTCTCTCTTCCACTGACGATTAGCGAGCAGAACCAGAGCAACTTGTTGGCGACCTCTCCAGATTTGAGCGAGAAGCCTTACAAGGATAATCATGAGCTCGGTATCAATACGGTTTTAACGAATTTATTGAAAAAACAAATCGGAAAGAACGACCTAGCTTCCTTCAAGACTTACTTGGAGGAACACGCTTCGAAGGTCGAATCTCTCACAAAAGACATTCGTTACCGATACAATTTACAACCGTTTATCTATGCAAGTGATACTTCCAACGGACCCAAAAGTATTCTACCTTCAACCTTAGCTGATGAAGTAGAAACAGCGAACCAAACGATGAAGGGATACTTACAAAACCTCAACTACTGGAGTGAACTTTCTAGTGATTCTTCAATGCTAGAAAGCAAGTACGACGTGTTGGAAGGACGCTTCCCACAAGATAAGTCCGAGCTCGTCCTTATCGTAGATGAAAACAATCAAATTAGCGATTTGTTGCTCTATAGTTTGCGTTTCAAAGATCCCAGTGAATTGAACGATACGAAGAAGCTCGACGAACTCTCTTCTCAAACGTATCAATATAGTGATTTTATCGGAAAAACTTTCAAAGCAGTTGTCAATACAAACCGTTTTGTGAAAGAAAATAACTTATGGCTCAATAAGATTGATAATGCTTCTTATATGAAAACTCAAATCGAGAATGGGCTCCAACTTAAAATTGTGGGTGTCCTTCGCCAAAAAGACGGCACAAGTTCAGGCGTGAATACTCCTTCAGGAGGAATCGCCTACACAAGCGCCCTTATTGATTACACTTCCGAATACATTCAAAATAGTGATATCGTTAAGGAACAGGAAGCCAATCAAAATCTAAATGTATTTACGGGTAAAGACTTTGCCAAAGATCCTAAACCATTCAGTTCGGAGAATTTAACCGAAGAAGAAAAAATTCAGTTGGCTAAAATGACGCCTGAAGAACAGGCGCAGTATGTCCAACAATATAACGACAATTCGGCTTCAACTTACGAGGAAAACCTCGCAAAAATGGGCGTCATCAACAAATCCAAACCAGCTGCCATTGAGCTCTACACCTCTTCGTTCCAACAAAAACAAGACTTAAAAGAGTTCATAAACGCCTATAACACAGCGAAAAAAGAAGCTGGAGAAGACGATAAAGTACTCGCTTATTCAGATGATATCCAATCTATCATGTCTTCAATTACGACATTGGTTGGCGTAGTGACAACAGTACTCGTTGGCTTTGTGGCCATCTCACTCATTGTATCTTCTATAATGATTTCGATTATCACGTACATTTCAGTTCTCGAACGTACAAAAGAAATCGGAATCCTACGTGCAATGGGGGCTTCGAAGAAAGATATTCGTCGTATCTTCACTGCTGAAACAGCCATTGAAGGATTGATCTCTGGGGTGCTCGGTATCACGATTACCTTTCTTGCGACATTCCCAATCAATGCGATTGTTGCGAAAATGACAAATGTGGGAAATGTAGCGCAATTACCAATAGAAGTAGCTCTAATCCTTATCGGTATTTCGATTGTCCTTACCATGTTAGCTGGTCTAATCCCTTCACGCATCGCTGCTAAGAAAGACCCAGTCGAATCGCTTCGTAGCGAATAACAACTAAACCACAAAAAGGTGGATAAAGGAATATTTCTTTATTCACTTTTTCTATTGGCTGGAAACTATTAAAAACGTAATCGAAAAATCTCTCCTTATAAAACTTAAATCTCAAGAAGAAAAGACTATATTGGACTAAACTAGTGCCTTATCGCCGTTAATAATGATTGATACGAGCGAAAGCTTGACAAAAAGTGTATAATGAAAGTAAGAAACCAATAGAAAAGGAGTGGTTCTATGAAGAAAACAGTTTATATAAAAGCTGGTCAGGTTGGTCTTATTGAAGTGGAGCATCCGCAAATCATTGAGGCAGATGATGCCATTATTCGGATCGTTCGGACCTGTGTTTGTGGCTCTGATCTGTGGAGCTATCGCAATCCAGATATTGAAACGGGCCATCAGAATAGCGGGCACGAAGCGATTGGTATCGTTGAGGCAATTGGTGATGCAGTGACGACTGTTAAACCTGGCGATTTTGTTATTGCACCTTTCACCCATGGCTGTGGGGAGTGTGATGCCTGTAGCGCTGGCTATGATGGGACTTGTGACCGCCATATTGGCACCAATTGGTCTAATGGGGTGCAAGCGGAGTACATTCGCTTCGAATATGCCAACTGGGCTCTTGTCAAAATTCCGGGTCAGCCCTCTGATTATACAGAAGGCATGCTCAAATCCCTCTTGACACTGGCTGATGTCATGCCGACCGGCTATCATGCTGCGCGTGTTGCTAATGTTCAAAAAGGGGATAAGGTTGTCGTTATCGGTGACGGGGCTGTTGGGCAATGTGCTGTTATCGCCGCTAAAATGCGTGGTGCATCTCAAATTGTTCTCATGAGTCGTCACGAAGACCGTCAACAAATGGCTTTGGAGTCAGGGGCGACAGCTGTTGTGGCTGAACGTGGCGAAGAAGGAATTGCCAAGGTTCGAGAAATTCTTGGTGGAGGAGCAGATGCAGCCCTTGAATGTGTTGGGACTGAAGCAGCCGTAGATCAAGCCCTTGGAGTTCTTCATAATGGTGGACGTTTAGGCTTCGTTGGTGTTCCTCATTACAATAACCGTGCGCTCGGTTCTACCTTTGCTCAAAATATTACGGTAGCAGGCGGTGCGGCCTCTGTCACGACTTACGACAAGCAAATCTTATTAAAAGCCGTTCTGGATGGTGATATCAATCCAGGTCGCGTCTTTACTTCAAGTTATAAACTGGAAGATATCGACCAGGCTTATAAAGACATGGACGAACGCAAGACCATTAAGTCTATGATTGTGATGGATTAAAAAAGAAAATCCTAATGGAGATTTGAGACTCTCTATTAGGATTTTTTGCGTTGCTATATTTGTTGAGTTATGGCAGCGTACTCTCTCTCAAAGTCAGTCTGGTTCCCAGCATGGTTAGGCTAGGGATTTTGCGACCGTGGAGAACTTCCTTGTTAAGAATATCCATACCTGCTCGGCCCATTTCCTCAGTATAGACCGTGATACTAGAGAGGGGAGGGTAGACTTGCTTGGTCAGGCTAGTGTCGTTAAAAGAAATGAGGCTGACGCGGTCTGGTAGGCTGATTCCTGCTTCTTGGAGAGCACGGAGGGAACCGATGGCTAAACTATCGCTGGCGGCGAAAAAGGCTGGTGGGAGTTGTTCTCCTAGCTTGTGAATTGCCTCCTTCATCAAGTCATAGCCAGACTGGGCAGTAAAGCTCCCCTGAAAGATCAGTTCTTCATGGTAGATTCCCTTTGTTTGGGTATAGTCTTTGAAATTTTCTAGCCGCTTATCCTGAATAATTTCTTCATGGTCGGTTGTTTCCTCAAGACCTGTTAGAATACCAATCCGATCTAGTCCCTGGCTGAGGAAATGGTCTACAACTTGTTTCACAGCAGTATAAAAGTCAGTGATAATACAGGTATGACCTAGTGAGAGGGTGTCACTGTCTATAAAGACTAAAGGTTTTTGGTATTCTTCAAAGGCAGTAATCTGAGCTCGGCTAAATTTTCCGATGCAGAGAATGCCAATCACTTCCTCGCTCAGTGTAAAAGGATGATCGTTAAAATAGCGCAAGATATCATAGTCCAGTTCTTGGGCTCTTTTTTCAATACCAAGACGAATCTGGTAGTAGTAGAGGTCGTCCAACTCCCCTTGTTCGCTGACCCATTGGATAATGGCAATCTTTTGCTTGGGTTTGTGGGATTCGCCTGTCTTGAGATGCTTAGTATAGCCCAGCTCTTCAGCGACAGTTAAAATACGGTGTCTGGTTTCTTCTGTAACAGATAGACTCTGGTCGCGATTGAGGACACGAGATACGGTCGCGATAGAGACAGAGGCTAGCTGTGCAATGTCTTTTAAGGTAGCCATAAATCCTCCTTCTTTTAGGTTAGTATATCATATTTTTCTGCTTTTTACTGATAGTTTAGTAAAAATTTAGTAAAAAGGATTGACCTTGCTAAAAGCCTTGGATACAATAGAAGAAAACGATTACACGTTAAGACGACTTAACGGACAGTCAAAGGAGAATTCATATGACACAACATCTTACTGCTGAAGCCCTTCGCAAAGACTTTCTTACCGTTTTTGGTCAAGAAGCAGACCAAACTTTCTTTTCACCAGGTCGTATCAATCTGATTGGTGAACACACAGACTACAACGGTGGGCACGTTTTTCCAGCGGCTATTTCCTTGGGAACCTATGGAGCGGCTCGCAAACGTGACGACCAAGTTTTGCGTTTCTACTCAGCCAACTTTAAGGACAAGGGGATCATCGAAGTGCCTCTTGCTAATCTCAAATTTGAAAAAGAGCACAGCTGGACCAATTATCCAAAAGGAGTTCTTCATTTCTTGCAAGAAGCTGGACATGTGATTGACAAGGGGTTTGATTTTTATGTTTATGGAAATATCCCAAATGGTGCAGGCTTGTCCTCTTCAGCATCTTTGGAACTCTTGACAGGGGTCGTTGCAGAGCATCTCTTTGATTTAAAACTAGACCGTTTGGATTTGGTTAAAATCGGAAAACAAACAGAAAATAACTTTATCGGAGTCAACTCTGGTATCATGGACCAGTTTGCTATCGGTATGGGAGCTGACCAACGTGCTATTTACCTAGATACCAATACTTTGGAGTACGACTTGGTGCCACTTGATTTGAAGGACAATGTCGTTGTTATCATGAACACCAATAAACGCCGTGAATTGGCTGACTCTAAATACAATGAACGCCGTGCTGAGTGTGAAAAAGCAGTGGAAGAATTGCAAGTTGCCTTGGATATTCAGACCTTGGGTGAATTGGATGAGTGGGCCTTTGACCAATACAGCTATCTGATTAAAGACGAAAATCGCTTAAAACGTGCTCGCCATGCTGTGCTTGAAAACCAACGTACCCTTAAAGCGCAAGCAGCCCTTCAGGCAGGTGATTTGGAAACATTTGGTCGTTTGATGAATGCTTCTCACGTTTCTCTAGAGCATGACTACGAAGTAACTGGTTTGGAATTGGACACCCTTGTTCACACAGCTTGGGCTCAAGCAGGTGTTCTGGGTGCTCGTATGACAGGGGCAGGATTTGGTGGCTGTGCCATTGCCTTGGTTCAAAAAGATGTCGTTGAGGCCTTTAAAGCAACTGTTGGCAAGCACTATGAAGAAGTCGTTGGATATGCTCCAAGCTTCTATATCGCTGAAGTTGCAGGTGGCACTCGAGTTTTAGACTAGGAGAGAAGTAAATGGACGCTGTAATATTTGATTTAGATGGCTTATTAGCTGATACTGAGATCATTTCTCTAAAAGTTTATCAAGAATTGCTTAAAGATTTTGGAATTCCTTTCACAGAAGAAACCTATTCTAGAGAATACAGTGGACATAGGGAAGAGGAGAATGTTCAACGATTTTTGGATACCTATGATTTACCTTGGAACTTTGACCAAACCTTGGAAAAAGTTTATGAACTGGAAGCTCGAATATTAGCCAAAGGTGTAAATTTAAAAAAAGGTGCTAAAAATTTGCTTGCTTTTTTGCAAAGAGAAGGTATTCCAATCGCTCTAGCAACTTCAAGTGTTGAATCTCGAGCTAGAATGATTTTGGATAGTAATGGTATACTGTCCCTATTTGACCATCTAGTTTTTGCAAAAGATGTAAAGCGAAGCAAACCTTACCCTGATATATTTTTAAAGGCCTGTAGTGATTTGAATGTTTTACCAGAGAATTGCTTAGTACTAGAGGATAGTGAAGCAGGGATTGAAGCAGCGTATAGAGCTGGGATACCAGTCATTTGTATTCCAGACTTAAAAATGCCAGCACAGTCTTTCTTAAATAAAACAGAACAAGTTTTTCAGGATTTAGATGCTGTCAGAGACTATTTAGAAAGTAAGAAGGAGAATCAATGAGTCAGGGAGTTCTAGATGCATTTATCACGGAAGTCATTGGTGAAAGTTCATTTGAGGAAATGGATCGAATCTACCTGACCAATCGTGTTTTGGCTCGAGTGGGCGAAGGTGTTTTGGAAGTTGAGACTGATCTAGATGAGTTGATTGACCTCAAGGACCAGCTTGTCGAGGAGGCGGTTCGATTAGAGACGATTGAGGACAGTCAGACTGCGCGTGAAATCCTCGGTGCTGAACTGATGGACTTGGTAACCCCTTGTCCAAGTCAGGTTAATCGTGACTTTTGGACAACCTATGCTCACTCTCCTGAGCAGGCGATAGGGGATTTTTACCAGCTCAGCCAGAAAAATGACTACATCAAGCTCAAGGCTATTTCTAAGAATATCGCTTATCGCGTTCCATCTGACTATGGAGAACTTGAGATTACCATTAACCTCTCTAAGCCTGAAAAGGATCCAAAGGAGATTGCGGCGGCTAAGTTGGTTCAAGCTAGCAATTACCCACAGTGTCAACTCTGTCTAGAGAATGAAGGCTACCATGGTCGGGTTAACCATCCAGCTCGTAGTAACCACCGTATTATCCGTTTTGAAACGGCGGGTCAGGAGTGGGGCTTCCAGTATTCGCCTTATGCCTACTTTAATGAGCACTGTATTTTCTTAGATGGTCAGCATCGTCCCATGGCCATTAGTCGGCAGAGTTTTGAGCGGCTGTTAGCTATCGTAGAGCAGTTTCCAGGTTATTTTGCGGGCTCAAATGCCGACCTACCGATTGTGGGAGGCTCTATTTTAACTCATGATCACTATCAGGGAGGCCGTCACGTATTTCCTATGGAATTGGCTCCCTTGCAAAAGGCCTTCCGATTTACTGGTTTTGAACAGGTCAAGGCTGGGATTGTCAAGTGGCCCATGTCAGTGCTTCGTTTGACTTCGGATTCCAAGGAGGATTTGATCAACTTGGCTGATAAGATTTTACAGGAATGGCGTCAGTATTCAGATCCTAGTGTGCAGATTTTAGCAGAGACAGACGGGACACCGCATCACACCATCACACCCATTGCTCGTAAACGCGACGGTCAGTTTGAGTTGGACTTGGTCTTGCGGGACAATCAGACATCGCCAGAGCATCCTGACGGCATCTATCATCCCCACAAGGATGTCCAACATATCAAGAAGGAAAATATCGGCTTGATTGAGGTCATGGGCTTGGCAATCTTACCACCTCGTTTGAAAGCAGAAGTGGAGCAAGTCGCTAGCTACCTCGTGGGAGATGATGAAGCAGTTTCCGCTTATCATCAGGAATGGGCCGACCAACTCAAAGCCCAACATCCAAACCTAACAGATAAAGAAAAAGCCCTTGAAATCGTCAAGGACTCTGTGGGTGCTATCTTTGCGCGCGTTTTGGAGGACGCAGGGGTTTACAAGCAAACGGAGCAGGGACAGGTAGCCTTTATGCGCTTTGTAGAACAGGTTGGAATTTTACCAGACTAGGAGCTTTCTCCTTGCACAGTCCTATAAAAAGTAGTATCATAGTGTCGTTTGAAATATCAGGAGGAAACGATGAAAGATTTTCATTTTGACGCTATATCTGCCTTTGAAAATTACGAAATAGAAAAAATGAGAGATGGTCACGTTGTGGTGACGACGAAAGTGGTGGACTCGTCGCTCAATTACTATGGCAATGCCCATGGTGGCTATCTCTTTACCCTCTGTGACCAGATCAGTGGATTGGTGGTCATCTCGCTGGGGCTTGATGGAGTGACGCTCCAATCCTCTATCAACTACCTCAAGGCAGGAAAACTCGACGATGTGTTGACCATTAAAGGAGAATGCGTCCATCAAGGTCGCACAACCTGTGTCGTGGATGTGGATATTACCAATCAAGAAGGCAGAAATGTCTGCAAAGCAACCTTTACCATGTTTGTCACAGGTCAGCGGTCAGAAGAAAGACAGGTAAGGATATAAAGTACTGAGAGCTGACCTGCACTCTAAGAGTTAGATATTTTTTGTCGAACTTTTGGAGTGCAGGTTAGTTTTGATTCTCGCAGATGAACCAACTGCTTCACTAGACCCCAAAAACTCTGAGGAATTACTTTCTATCCTGGAATCTTTAAAAAATCCGAATCGGACCATTATTATTGCGACTCACAATCCTCTTATCTGGGAGCAAGTGGATCAAGTCATTCGAGTTACCGATTTATCTCATCGATGATAAGAGAACATTAAGTTAGAAGAAAGAGTCACAAATACACTTTGTGGCTTTTTTATTTCCATAAAAATGGTAAAATAGTAGGAGTAGAAATGGAGTTTGAGACATGAAAGTAATCGATCAATTTAAAAATAAGAAAGTCCTTGTTTTAGGTTTGGCTAAGTCTGGTGAGTCTGCGGCCCGTTTATTGGACAAGCTAGGTGCCATTGTGACAGTAAATGACGGCAAGCCTTTTGAGGAGAATCCTGCTGCTCAAAGCTTACTAGAAGAGGGAATCAAGGTTGTCACTGGTGGGCATCCTTTGGAATTATTAGATGAAGATTTCGCTCTGATGGTGAAAAATCCAGGTATCCCGTATAGCAATCCCATGATTGAAAAGGCATTGGCAAAGGGTATTCCAGTCTTAACTGAGGTGGAATTGGCTTACTTGATCTCAGATGCGCCGATTATCGGTATTACTGGTTCAAATGGGAAAACAACCACAACGACCATGATTGGGGAAGTTTTAACTGCTGCCGGTCAACGCGGTCTCTTGTCAGGGAACATCGGCTATCCTGCTAGTCAAGTGGCTCAAACTGCGACAGCCAAGGACACTCTCGTCATGGAACTTTCTTCTTTCCAACTGATGGGTGTCCAAGAATTCCATCCTGAGATTGCGGTTATTACCAACCTCATGCCCACTCATATCGACTATCATGGTTCTTTTGAGGCCTATGTGGCAGCTAAGTGGAATATCCAGAATAATATGACAGTAGCTGATTTCCTTGTCTTGAACTTTAACCAAGACTTGGCAAAAGAATTGGCTACTAAAACACAAGCCACTGTTGTTCCATTTTCAACACTTGAAAAGGTTGATGGAGCTTATCTGGAAGATGGTCAACTCTACTTCCGTGGCGAAGTGGTCATGGCAGCTAGTGAAATCGGTGTTCCAGGTAACCACAATGTAGAAAATGCCCTTGCGACCATTGCAGTAGCTAAGCTTCGTGGTGTAGACAACCAAACCATCAAAGAAGTCTTGTCAGCTTTTGGTGGTGTGAAACACCGTCTCCAATTTGTGGATGAGATTAAGGGTGTGAAATTTTATAACGACAGTAAATCAACCAATATCTTGGCTACTCAAAAGGCCTTGTCAGGGTTTGACAATAGTAAGGTCATCTTGATTGCAGGTGGTTTGGACCGCGGCAATGAGTTTGACGAATTGGTGCCAGATATCACTGGCCTCAAGAAGATGGTCATCCTCGGTCAGTCTGCAGAACGTGTCAAACGGGCAGCAGATAAGGCTGGTGTGGCTTATGTAGATGCGATAGATATTGCAGATGCGACCCGCAAGGCCTACGAGCTTGCGACTCAAGGAGACGTGGTTCTCCTCAGTCCTGCCAATGCCAGCTGGGATATGTATGCTAACTTTGAAGTACGTGGCGATCTCTTTATCGACACAGTAGCGGAGTTAAAGGAATAATATGAAAAAAATAGTTTTTACAGGTGGGGGAACAGTTGGACACGTCACCCTTAACCTTTTGTTAATACCCAAGTTCATCGAAGACGGCTGGGAAGTTCACTATATCGGGGATAAACACGGAATCGAACACCAAGAAATCCTCAAGTCAGGCTTGAATGTGACCTTCCACTCCATTGCGACTGGGAAGTTGCGTCGCTATTTCTCTTGGCAAAATATGCTAGACGTCTTCAAAGTTGGTTGGGGAATTGTCCAATCCCTCTTTATCATGTTACGACTGCGTCCACAGGCTCTTTTTTCTAAGGGAGGATTTGTCTCTGTACCGCCGGTTATCGCTGCGCGGGTGTTAGGAGTGCCAGTCTTTATTCACGAATCGGACCTGTCTATGGGCTTGGCCAATAAAATCGCCTATAAATTTGCGACCAAGATGTATTCAACATTTGAACAGGCTGCTGGTCTCGTAAAAGTTGAGCATGTGGGAGCTGTCACCAAGGTTTCAGACCAAAAAACTCCTGAACCAGATGAATTGGTGGATATCCAAACCCACTTTGATCCTAAATTGCCAACGGTATTGTTTGTCGGTGGTTCTGCAGGAGCTCGTGTCTTTAACCAATTGGTGACAGATCATAAGCAAGAACTGACAGAGCGCTACAATATTATCAACCTCACTGGAGATTCAAGTCTCAATGAGTTGAGTCAAAATCTCTTTCGTGTTGATTATGTGACAGATCTCTATCAACCCTTGATGGAGATGGCAGATGTGGTGGTGACGCGTGGTGGTGCTAATACGATTTTCGAGCTCTTGGCCATGGCGAAACTCCATCTCATCGTACCATTGGGTCGTGAAGCAAGTCGAGGAGACCAGATTGAAAATGCAGCCTACTTTGTTAAGAAAGGCTATGCAGAAGAACTTCAAGAAAGTGACTTGACCTTGGAAAGCTTGGAGGCGAAACTGAGTCACTTGCTTAGTCACAAGGATCAGTACCAAGCTAGCATGAAGGCATCAACTGAATTGAAATCTCTTGCGGATTTTTACGATCTATTAAGAAAAGACCTATCATAAGGAATATCAATGTCAAAGGATAAGAAAAAAAAATCAAACCCTAAGAAAGAATTGTCTGAATGGCAGAAACGAAACCAGGAATACCTGAAGAAGAAGGCTGAGGAAGAAGCTGCCCTAGCTGAAGAGAAGGAAAAGGAAAAACAAGCTCGAATGGGGAAAAACTCTAAGTCGTTAGAGGAAAGTAAGAAGTCATCAAGTGATTCCGACCAGAACGAAACTGTTCCAGACGAAGAATCATCCGAAAAAGAAGAGAAATCTAAAAAGGATGATCCTAAAGTCAAAGAAGAAAAGAAGAAGAAAAATGAAAAACCAGAGAAACCAGCCAAGCCTAAAATTGCGCCTGTTCATATTTGGCGAGCTGTGAGTATCTTGGTACCCAGTGTCCTGGTCCTCCTTCTTTCAGTCTATCTGTTGACCCCGCTGTCGACCATCAAAAATATCGAGGTTAAGGGAAATAGTAACACACAGGCGGATGACATCAAACAGGCTTCTGGAATTCAAGATAGTGACTATACCTTAGCCCTATTGTTGGATAAGGAAACATACGCTGAGCGAATCAAGTCGAATCATTGGATAGAGTCGGCGAAGATTGACTATCAATTTCCGACTAACTTTACGATTGAGGTTAAGGAATTTGATATTGTCGGTTATTATGTGTCTGGTGAAGAGTATTATCCAATTCTTTCTAGTGGTACAGTAGGGTCAACTCCTGTAAATCGCTTAAACTTGCCTGAGACTTATCTGACAGTTACCTTTAATGACGAGCAACAGGTGAAGGAACTGATCACAGGATTGTCTACCATCAGTGAGGATATCAAGAGTCAAATCCAGAAAATCGAACTAGTGCCAAGTAAGGCAACTGCCGATCTTCTAAAAATCACTATGCAGGATACAGATGAAATAGTGGTTCCCCTATCAGAATTGAGCAAGAAATTGCCTTATTACAGCAAAATCAAGCCACAGTTAGCAGAACCGAGCTTCATCGATATGGAGGCAGGAATCTATAGCACTAGCCTGGCTGATAAACGTTTAGAAGAAGCTGAGGAAAAGGCCAAACAAGAAGCCAAAGAAGCAGAGAAGAAAAAACAGGAAGAAAAAAAAGCTGAAGAAAAGAAACAAGAATAAGAATCTTCAGTTTTTACTTGACAAGTGTCGTTATAAATAATAGAATAGTAGAAAACTTTTAAAGCAGTCCAGAGAGGCAGCTAAGGTTAGACAGTGAAAGGGTGGAAACTACCCGTTTTTCGTGGAACCTAGCTGCTAGCAGGTTCCTTTTTTTGCAATGGACTGTTAACAAAGAATAGGAGAAAAGAATGCGTGAGAGTCGCCCAGTCATTGCTCTGGATTTTCCAAGTTTCGAGGAAGCCAAAGAATTTTTAGCCCTTTTTCCAGCAGAGGAAAAACTCTATGTCAAGGTAGGAATGGAAATCTACTATGCAGTAGGGCCCGAAGTTGTGCGTTATTTGAAATCATTGGGACATAGTGTTTTTTTGGATCTCAAGTTGCATGATATTCCAAATACGGTCAAGTCAACCATGAAAATCTTGTCAAGTCTGGGTGTCGATATGACCAATGTTCAGGCTGCAGGTGGACTTGAGATGATGCAGGCCGCGCGTGAAGGCCTTGGTGATCAAGGGATTCTTATCGCGGTGACCCAATTGACCTCAACATCCGAAGAACAAATGCAAGACTGTCAAAATATCCAAACTAGTCTGCAGGAATCAGTGATTCACTATGCTAAGAAAACAGCTGAAGCTGGATTGGATGGAGTGGTTTGCTCAGCCCAAGAGGCACAGCTCATCAAGGAGGCGACAAACGAAGACTTTATCTGCTTGACACCAGGTATTCGACCAGCAGGTGCTGAAGCAGGGGATCAAAAACGAGTGGTAACCCCTGGTCAAGCCTATCAAATCGGTAGTGACTACATTGTAATAGGCCGTCCTATCACACAGGCAGCAGACCCTGTAGCAGCCTACCATGCTATCAAGGAAGAATGGACACGTGATTGGGTTTAAAGCGTATTTGATTATAGATTTAAGGATAAGAAGGAGTATACCATGACACTTGCTAGAGACATTGCTAGCCATCTATTGAAAATTCAAGCGGTTTATCTCAAACCAGAAGAGCCTTTCACTTGGGCATCTGGGATCAAGTCACCTATCTATACGGATAACCGTGTAACGCTAGCTTATCCAGAAACCCGTACTTTGATTGAAAATGGTTTTGTAGAAGCTATTAAAGCAGCCTTTCCAGAGGTAGAAGTCATTGCTGGTACAGCGACAGCAGGGATTCCACATGGAGCTATCATCGCGGACAAGATGAATCTACCATTTGCTTATATCCGTAGCAAACCAAAAGATCATGGGGCCGGAAACCAAATCGAAGGCCGTGTAACCCAGGGGCAAAAAATGGTGATCGTGGAAGACCTGATCTCAACTGGTGGCTCAGTTCTCGAAGCGGTAGTGGCTGCCAAGCGTGAAGGAGCAGATGTTCTCGGTGTAGTAGCCATTTTTAGCTATCAACTAGCAAAAGCAGATAAGAACTTTGCAAACGCAGGCGTGAAACTGGTGACTCTCTCAAACTACAGCGAGCTCATTCACCTAGCTCAGGAAGAAGGCTACATCACACCAGAGGGATTGGATCTCTTAAAACGATTTAAAGAAGACCAAGAAAATTGGCAAAATGCCTAAAATATTGAAAATCAGGTAGTCACTAGGATTACCTGATTTCTTTTTATTTTCGAAGAGTATTAGTCAACTTTTCCACCTTCAACAACTAGATCATCTGCCTTAGCAGCGTCACCGTAGGTTGGGTGAAGTGTTTTTTCATAGGCCTTGTGGAAGAAGTTTTCCTTGCCCAATTTTTCAATGTCTTTATTGATGAAGTCAAGCAATTCTTGGTTTCCCTTTTGAACTGCTGGTGCAATGGTATCTGGGTCACCGAGAGAAGTAATTCCTACTTCAAACCCTTTATTTTCAAGAGCCCAAGCTAGGACTTCAGTATTGTCAGTAGAGAAGGCATCTCCACGTCCGTCAAGAAGAGCTTGGTAGGCATCGCTATATTGGTCGTATTTTTGGAGTTTTACTTCTGGGTGATTTTTCTCAAAATAAGTTTCAGCAGTCGTTCCCTTTGTAACAATCAAGGTTTTGCTTTCTAATTCTTTAACGTCTTTGATGACCTTATCTTTTGGTGACACAACACCGAGGGAAACTTTCATGTAAGGAAGGGCAAAATCAACTTGTTTCTTACGTTCGTCGGTAACTGTGAAGTTGGCAAGGGTGATATCAACCTTGTTCGAAATCAAGTATTCAGCACGGTTGGCAGCATCAACGGAAACGTATTTGACTTTAACACCTAAGTCTTGAGCTAATTGGTTACCCAATTCAATATCGTAGCCTTGGTAAGAACCGTCGTTGTCAACATAACCAAATGGTTTTTTGTCACCAAATACCGCGATTCGAAGCTCACCGCTTTTTTTGATTTCGTCGATAGTGCGGGCCTTGGCGGTTGTTTTTCCTGATGAAGCATCAGAGCTTCCACCTGAGCTACAAGCTGTGACAAAGATAAGTGCAAATGCTAGAGCAAAAACAGTTAGAATTGGTTTGAGTAGTTTCATAAAAATCTCCTTTATAGATATGAGCCGAACTGGCTAAAGTCAAAGACGTTTAAAAATTCCTGTGCTCGTTTGGTTTGTGGATTGGTGAAGAATTCCTGAGCCGTTCCTTCTTCAGCAATTTTCCCTTGGTCGAGAAAGATTATCCGATCTGCAATAGCTTGGGCAAACTGCATTTCGTGGGTTACCAGAATCATGGTGCGCCCTTCTTTAGCCAAGTCATTGATGAGTTCCAGAACTTCACGCACCATTTCTGGATCCAGTGAAGCTGTCACTTCGTCAAAGAGGATAATTTCTGGATGCATGAGAAGGGCACGAACAATCGCCACTCGTTGTTTCTGTCCACCAGATAATTGGCGAGCAAAACTGTCTTTTTTATCAAGCAAACCCACACGTTCCAGTAGTTGTAAAGCTTCCGCCGTTACTTCTTTCTTGTCTCGTCCCTGAGCTTTGATAGGGCCTAGGATGAGGTTTTGAAGGACATCTAGGTGAGGAAAGAGTTCATAACTTTGAAAGACCATGCCAATCTTTTGGCGAACCAGGTGAAAGTTTTTCTGGTTGCTAATAATGGACTGGCCATCCAGAAGAATATCTCCACCTTGAATGGTTTCTAGACCATTGAGGCAACGAAGGAGAGTGCTTTTTCCGCAACCAGATGGCCCAAGAATAACCACAACCTCCCCTTTTTTGATTTGCAAGGATAGACCTTGGAGGATAGGATTGTCTCCGAAGGATTTTTTTAGGTCCTTGATTTCTAAAATAGTTTCAGACATTTAGTTCCTCCAATGTTTTTCTAAGTGAGTGGATAGTTTGGAAATAGGAAAACAGACTGCGAAATACAGGACCAGAATGGTTCCATAAATCCAAAAGGAAGCGGTTGGGATGGTCAAGCGATTGCTATCGATGATTTGTTGTCCAACCTTGGTCACTTCAACAACCCCAATCAAGACAACTAAGGAAGTCGTTTTGATCATCCGAGTGACAAGATTGATAGCTTGTGGCAGCAGTCTTCTCAAGACCTGTGGAATGATAATGTGATAGTAAAGTTGCAAGTTAGTTAAGCCCAGTGCCTGTCCGCTTTCAAACTGATGTTTAGGGAGGGAAGTAATGGCCCCACGAACCAAGTCCCCCATTTCAGCTGTTCCCCAGAGGGTAAAAACAATAATAGCCGAAGTCTCGCCTGAGATGTTGATATTAAAGTTTCGAGCGAATCCGAAGTATACGATGAAAAGTAATACCAGCTGGGGCATGATACGGATAAATTCCAGATAAAAGCGTGTTAAAAAACGAATAACTCTAGAATGGGAGGTCATGATGATTCCCATGACTGTTCCGAAAATCATGGATAAGAGGACAGAGAGAATGGAAATCCCAATCGTGACGCCCAATCCCTGTAAGATTCGCAGGAGATTATTTCCCTGAAAGAGTACTTGCATTCCCGAATCCTGCATGGCGGAGCCTCCTTTCTATCCAGCTAAAGACCAGAGAGATGGGCAGAAGCATGATCAGGTAAGCAACTACCAACATGGCTAGTGCAATGTCTGTCTCATAGTAAAGCCCGATCAAGTCCTTGGCGACGTACATGAGATCGGCTAAGGCTACCGCAGAGAAAACTGAGGTTTCTTTGATGAGGAAAATGACATTGGCACTAAAGGACGGTAGGGCTATCGCAGTCGCTTGCGGAAGAACCACATAGCGAAAGACCTGTACAGGTGTTAGACCAATGGCTAGACCAATCTCGTGCTGGGTTTGATTAACTGCTTCCAGTCCGCTTCTGAAAGATTCTGCCATGTAGGAGCCACCTAAAAAGATGAGTCCGACTGTTGCACAGACTTCTGAAGAAAGAACAATCCCTATTCGGGGAAGCCCGAAATAGAGGAAGAAGAGCTGAATCAAAAGGGGCGTGTTTCGTGACAATTCGATGTAGGCTGTTGCTAACTGTGAAAAGATAGGAACGCGATAATGACGAATGACACTAACGATTAGACCAACAAGAAAAGAACCCCAAATTCCCCAAACTGCGATATGTAGGGTCAGAAAGAATGCCTTTTGATAGAGCGGTAAATATTGTTCAACAATGGACCAATCCAAAATAGAACCTCCCATCTAGGAATAATATAGCTATTGTAGCACTAAAGGGCATGTTTGGATAATATGAATTTTTTATCACAATGATAGAAAATATTTATCATGTCTGTGATTTGAAATTTCCAGACAAAATTTTTGAAAGGATTCTGAAAAAGAGGTAAGATGTTTATGTAAGATAAAGTAAACGCTTACTTAACAAGGAGGACACTTTATGTCATATAAAACAAGCAATGCAGAAGGACCTGTAGATTTTATTAACACTTATGATTTGGAGCCAATGGCGCAACAAGTCATTCCTAAAGCTGCCTTTGGTTATATCGCTAGTGGAGCAGAGGATACTTTCACTTTACGCGAGAATATCCGTGCCTTTAACCACAAACTCATCGTTCCACATACGCTTTGCAATGTTGAAAATCCAAGTACAGAGATTGAATTTGCAGGTGAAAAATTATCTTCACCAATTATTATGGCGCCTGTTGCGGCTCATAAATTGGCAAATGAGCAGGGGGAAGTAGCTACTGCGCGTGGTGTGCATGAATTTGGTTCTCTCTATACAACCAGCTCTTACTCTACCGTTGACCTTCCAGAAATTACGGAAGCTCTTCAAGGAACACCTCATTGGTTCCAATTTTACTTTAGTAAGGATGACGGCATTAACCGCCACATCATGGACCGTGTGAAGGCTGAAGGCTACAAAGCGATTGTCTTGACGGCGGATGCAACTGTAGGGGGCAATCGTGAGGTCGACAAGCGCAATGGTTTTGTCTTCCCAGTTGGTATGCCGATTGTTGAGGAATACCTGCCAGAAGGTGCTGGAAAATCAATGGACTTTGTTTACAAGTCAGCCAAACAACGCTTGTCTCCACGCGATGTAGAATTTATCGCTGAATACTCTGGTCTTCCTGTGTATGTCAAGGGGCCACAATGCCGTGAAGACGTTGAACGTTCGCTTGCTGCAGGTGCTTCTGGTATCTGGGTAACCAACCACGGTGGCCGCCAAATCGACGGTGGGCCAGCGGCCTTTGACTCGCTTCAAGAAGTCGCTGAAGCAGTTGATAAACGTGTACCAATTGTCTTTGACTCTGGTGTTCGTCGTGGTCAGCATGTCTTTAAAGCTTTGGCTTCAGGAGCAGACTTGGTAGCTATTGGCCGCCCTGTGATCTATGGTTTGGCTCTTGGTGGTAGTGTTGGTGTGCGTCAAGTCTTTGAGCACTTGAATGCAGAATTGAAGACAGTCATGCAATTATCTGGAACTCAGACTATTGAGGATGTCAAACACTTCAAACTCCGTCACAACCCATACAACCCAACCTTCCCAGTCGACCCTCGTGACTTAAAATTGTATTGATAAAGAAGACGGCCTCCACCTTATGTGGAGGTTTTTCTTCGTGTATAAAAAGATTAAATCGTTATTAGAAACTATATAAATATATTTTCCAGTCAAATATCTTGCTAGGGCTTTCAAATTCTGTTATACTGGTCCAGTAATTAAATAATAAAGACATTTGGGGTGCTTTAGGCTGAGATGATACCCATTGAACCTGATACAGTTAAGACTGGCGAAGGGAAATGTGAAAAGATTTTTTTCATATATTGAAGAAAACTGTCTAATCTTGTAAGGTAAACTCTAATTCTCGTTTGTAATTGGAGTTTTTTTGTTTATCAAAAGAGGATAGGCTTGACGGCAAGCCTTTCGGTAGCTCTCCTTGAATGCTCCACATTTCTTTAAAAAAGGAGTTTTTTATGTTGAAAAAATGGCAGTTAAAAGATGTTATCTTGCTTGCTTTCTTGTCTATCTTTTTTGGTGGCGTTTTTGTGGGTTCAGGCTATCTGTTTGATATTCTCACCCTGATCTTGGCCCCTCTTGGTTTGCAGGCCTTTGCCAATGAAATCCTCTTTGGTCTCTGGTGTATGGCCGCGCCCATTGCGGCTATCTTTGTTCCAAGAATCGGAAGTGCAACGATTGGAGAAGTACTTGCTGCGCTTGCAGAAGTCCTTTATGGTAGCCAATTCGGTCTAGGCGCTCTTTTGTCTGGCTTGGTTCAAGGCTTGGGAAGTGAATTTGGTTTTCTCGTAACCAAGAATCGCTATGAAAGTTGGCTCTCTCTAACTGCCAATAGTATTGGGATTACGCTTGTTAGCTTTGTCTATGAATACATTAAGTTAGGTTACTATGCCTTTTCTCTTCCTTTTGTCCTTTCCTTGCTTGTGGTGCGTTTTATTTCCGTCTTTTTCTTCTGTACCATCTTGGTTCGTGCCATTGTCAAACTCTATCATCAGTTTGCAGCTGGAGGAAAGGCGTAGATGGGGCTGGAACTACGGGGGATTCAGTCCCCAATCTTTTCGGAGCCAATTGATTTTACTTTTCATGCGCAAGCTTTTACCTTGTTAGTTGGGAGCAGTGGTTCAGGAAAATCCAGCCTCTTTCAAGTCATTGCCCAAGTCAGTTCTCTTCCCTATAGTGGTCAAGTCCTGATAGATGGGAGCGAGGTCAGTCAGCTTTCTATCGTCGAACGTGTCCAGACGGTTGGCATTCTTTTTCAAAATCCCAATCATCAATTTACCATGGAGAACTTGTTTGAGGAGCTGGTTTTTACCTTGGAGAATGTCGGCCATCCTGTGCAAGAGATTGATGCTAAAATAGCTGAGGTAGTCCAGCAATGTCGCTGCAAGGCGATTTTGCACCGTCCCATTCATCACTTATCAGGTGGGGAAAAGCAAAAGGCTGCTTTGGCTGTTCTCTTTGCTATGAATCCTAGGGTCTATCTCTTGGATGAGCCTTTTGCTTCCATTGACCGCAAGAGCAGGTTAGAGATATTGGAGATTCTAAAAGAGTTAGCCTCTAATGGGAAGGCAGTCATCCTGTGCGACCATGATTTATCTGATTATGAAGCCTATATCGACCATATGGTTGAGCTAAGAGATGGACAGCTAAGGGAAGTATTTCAAATCCCTATCTCTGAGCTGACACAGGTTTCTTCAAAGGAAGTTGCTTCTAGCCCAGAACTATTCCATATGGACCGTGTGACTTGTGAGCTGGGGAATCGCCCCCTCTTTTCGATTGCAGATTTCACATTTTACCAAGGGATTACCTGTATCCTGGGTGACAATGGTGTCGGGAAATCAACCCTCTTTCGCTCCATTCTTCAATTTCAAAAGTATAAAGGGAAAATTACACGGAATGGTTCGGTCCTAAAAAATAAAAAGAGTCTGTATCGTGACCTGACGGGTGTCGTTCAGGAAGCTGAGAAGCAGTTTATCAGAGCCAGTCTGCGAGAAGAGCTTCAATTAGATGGACCTGATTCTGAAAGAAATCAGCGAATTTTCCAAACTTTACGATACTTTAATCTGGAGCAGGCGCTTGATAAGAGTCCCTATCAATTAAGTGGCGGCCAGCAAAAGATTCTTCAGCTCTTGACCATCTTGACTAGTAAGGCCTCTGTGATCTTGCTAGATGAACCTTTTGCAGGTTTGGATGATAGAGCCTGCCATTATTTTTGTAAGTGGATTCTGGAGGAGAGCAATCAAGGAAGAAGTTTTTTGATCATTAGTCATCGTTTAGATCCCTTGATCTCTGTGGTTGATTATTGGATCGAGATGACTAGTGAGGGTCTCCGTCATATTAAAGACGTGACAATCACTAACCCCCTCACATCTCGGAGTATCAATGCTCAAGGGGAGGTGAAGTAGTATGGTCAAAGTAGCAACTCAGACACCGATTATTAGTCTTTTCTTGCTGATTTTATCCTTGGAAACATCCTTCATTCCTTCGATTGCTCTTAATCTTTCGGTAGTTGCATTTTGCATTCTCTTCATGCTCTATTACCGTCGATTTAAGATGTTGGCTTGGATGCTATTGCTCGCGATTTTACCATCTTTGGCTAATTACTGGGCAGTTCAGTTACATGGGGATGCTTCGCAGGCAGTGATACTTGGAACGAGGGCTTTTGTGACAGTTTGTATCGGCCTTGTCTTTGTTTCCAGTATTTCCTTAAAAGAGCTTTTCTTGTACTTGGCTCAAAAGGGGTTATCACGGTCTTGGGCCTATGCCTTGATTGTGGTATTCAATTCCTTTCCCCTTATTCAGCAAGAAATCAAGTCCCTCAAGGAAGCTTGCTTATTGCGTGGTCAAAAATTGCATTTTTGGTCTCCCTTGATTTACAGCAAGGTTCTGATGACGGTCTTTAGGTGGCGCCATCTCTACTTGAGAGCTCTGTCTGCACATGGATATGACGAACATGTTCATTTGGAGAATAGTTATCGGACTTTTTATATTTCTCAGAGGACAAAATTGATCTACCTACTTTTCTTTTTATTGCTTCAAACCAGTTTATTTCTATAAAGGAGTTATTATGGAATTTACAGATATTGCGATGGAATTATCCAGGGAAGCTTGGCAGGCTTCCTTTCTTCACCCATTTGTATTACAGTTACAAGAGGGAACGTTAGAATCTTCCATCTTTCGCTATTACCTGATTCAGGATGCTTACTATCTGAAGGCCTTCTCAGAAGCCTATCACCTCTTGGCTGATAAGACTTCAAACGAGGAAATGAAAAGACTCTTGAAACAAAATGCCCAGAGTCTAGTGGAGGGTGAGTTGTTTATCCGACAACAATTTTTTAAGGAATTAGGAATCAGCGACCAGGAAATGGAGCAACATCCAATCGCTCCAACCTGTTATCATTACATTTCTCATATTTATCGACAGTTTGCAGAACCAAACTTGGGCATTGCTTTTGCTAGTTTGCTTCCATGTCCTTGGTTATACCATGATTTGGGCAAGGAACTTAATCGCAAACCATCCCCGAATCCTCTTTATCAACAGTGGATTGAGACCTATATCACCGATGAGTTAGAACAGCAGATTAAAGAGGAAGAAGCGCTGGTCAATCAGCTCTATCAAGAAAGTGATGAGGCGGACAAACAAAAAATGCTAGAGGCCTTCTACATTAGTATTCATATGGAAGCCAAGTTTTGGGAGATGGCTTACCAACATCAAACATGGACGAGTGATTTGCAGTCCTTAGAAAAAGAGAAGAAATAGAAAATGAGAAACCACCAACTACAAGTTCACAAATTAACTATTTTATCCATGATGATTGCCCTTGACGTAGTTCTTACACCCATCTTTCGAATTGAAGGAATGGCACCGATGTCCAGTGTAGTCAACATTCTTGCAGGAATCTTGATGGGGCCTGTTTATGCCTTGGTCATGGCTACAGTCACAGCCTTTATCCGTATGTCTACTCAAGGCATTCCGCCCTTGGCCCTCACTGGAGCTACTTTTGGAGCCCTCCTCGCAGGTCTCTTTTATAAGTATGGTCGGAAATTTCACTATTCTGCTCTAGGAGAGATTTTGGGAACAGGTATTATCGGTTCCATTGTTTCCTATCCTGTTATGGTTCTCTTTACGGGATCTGCGGCGAAGCTCAGTTGGTTTATCTACACTCCTCGATTTTTCGGAGCAACCTTGATTGGTACAGCCATAGCTTTCCTCGCCTTTCGATTTTTAATCAAGCAGGAGTTCTTTAAAAAAGTGCAGGGATATTTCTTTGGTGAAAGGATAGACTGATGCAGAAATTGACAAATCCTTTCCCTCTAGCAACCAGTTCCTTGATTCACTGCATCACCAATGAGATTTCTTGTGAGATGCTGGCTAATGGCATTTTGGCTCTGGGATCTAAACCTGTCATGGCAGATGATCCCCGTGAGGTTCTTGATTTTACCAAACAAAGTCAGGCTCTCTTCATCAATTTGGGGCATTTGTCAGCCGAGAAGGAGAAAGCAATCCGTATGGCAGCTTCTTATGCAGACCAAGCTTGTCTCCCAATGGTAGTAGATGCTGTTGGCATAGCAACATCTCCCATTCGTAAGACCTTAGTCAGAGATCTTTTAGAATACAAGCCCACGGTCCTTAAAGGAAATATGTCGGAAATCCGAAGTCTTGTTGGCTTAAAACACCACGGAGTCGGAGTCGATGCGAGTGCTAAAGATCAAGAAACTGAAGATTTGCTTCAAGTCTTGAAAGACTGGTGTCAGCTTTATCCTGGTATGTCTTTCTTAGTCACTGGCCCCAAGGACCTCATCGTTTCGGCAAATCAGGTTGCTGTATTGGGAAATGGCTGTGACGAATTAGACTGGATAACAGGGACAGGAGACCTGGTTGGAGCCTTGACAGCCGTTTTTCTCAGCCAAGGAAAGACTGCCTTTGAAGCTTCTTGCCTAGCAGTTTCTTATCTCAATATCGCTGCTGAGAGAATACTTGTTCAAGGAATGGGATTGGAAGATTTTCGTTACCAAGTTCTCAATCAGCTCTCTCTCCTAAAAAGAGATGAAAATTGGCTAGATACCATCAAAGGAGATATTTATGAATAGAGAAGCACTCAGACTATATCTGGTAACCAATCGCTACCAAGATTCCTTGGAAAGCTTTCTTGAAAAAGTTGAGACGGCCTGCCGTTCAGGTGTTACCATGATCCAGCTACGAGAAAAAAATCTCACAACCAATCAATACTATCAGCTGGCAAAACAAGTCAAGGAAATAACCGATGCCTACCAAGTACCCTTAATTATCGATGATCGATTGGATGTTTGTCTTGCGGTTGATGCTGCAGGTTTGCATATTGGCGACGATGAACTACCAGTTTCGGTTGCCCGCAAAGTCTTGGGTCCTGAAAAAATACTCGGTGTCACTGCTAAAACGGTTAAAAGAGCCCTCGAAGCAGAAGAAGGAGGTGCGGATTACTTGGGAACAGGAGCCATTTTCCCGACTACGACCAAGGAGAATGCTCCTATCACCCTGATTTCAACCTTGAAAACAATTTGCCAAACGGTCGCTATTCCAGTAGTTGCTATTGGAGGCTTGACTTCAGAGAATATTGACCAACTTATTGGTACTGGTATTGCTGGAGTAGCCGTTGTCCGTGATTTGATGCAGGCAGAAGATATAGAGGCAAAAACGCAAGCATTTTTAACAAAGCTGGATGACATGATTTCCTAATCAAAAACTCTCTAATTCCCTTAAAGTGGGAACTAGAGAGTTTTTCTTAATCTTTAAAGCTTGTATGGTTGACTGGGCCAGAACCATGTCCGAGTTGAGGAGCGTCTTGGATGGCTTTCGTGATAAAGGCCTTGGCCTTATCAACTGCCTGGTAAAGGCTTCTGCCCTTGGCTAGTTCAGCCGTGATCACTGCTGCAAAGGTACATCCAGTACCATGGGTATGACAGGTTTGAATTCGTGGACTTTCCCAGACAAATTGCTCATCCTTGGTAAAGAGGAAATCTTTAGCACCGCCTTCAAGATGGCCACCTTTGATAACCACAGACTGAGGGCCAAATTCTTTTAAAATCAGGCGACCAGCACGTTGCATATCTTCTGGATTATGAATTGAAAAACCAACAATTTCTTCTGCCTCAGGAAGATTGGGTGTAATAATAGTTGCAAGGGGAAGCAGGTTTGTTTTTAGGTAGCTTCTCGCACTGGTATCAATCAGGGTATCACCGCTTGTTGCGACCATAACAGGGTCCAGCACATAGGGACAGTCCAGCTTTTTAAGATAGGGTTGGATAATCTCCATGATTTCAGTAGTTGCCAACATCCCAGTTTTTACAGCCTGAGGCTTGATATCCGAAAAGACACTTTCCAGTTGAGCTTTCAGCATTTGGTTGGAGACGTGCTCGATTAATTGAACGCCTCTGGTATTTTGAGCGACAAGGCTGGTGACAACAGCCATTCCATAGACATCTCTAGCTTGGAACGACTTCAAATCAGCCATAATGCCAGCACCGCCACTAGGGTCTGTCCCAGCAATGGTTAGAGCAACGGGTAAATAAGTCATCTAAAACCTCCCAACCAACTGAAGTTTGTATTCTTAAGAACAAGCTAGTCTGTTTGAGGAAAGTAATAGAAGACTGGGTAGTCCTCACTATTTTCCACTTCCATCAGCTAGCATTACCTAGATTGAGTCAAAGGGTCTAACAGTCGTTAATCTCAGCTTTACGCACCCCTAGTGGTTGTTTTCTTTTTTCTTCAGTATAGCATATTTTTATAGTTTATATAGTAAAATTTGACTGCAAATCTCTCGTTACAGGATTAGAATTCTTTTTCAAAGAAATAAGAATATTTATAGTTGACAAATGTAGATTTTCGGAGTATACTAATAACTGTAATCGACAAATGTAGATTTAGGAGGTGTGATTATGCAGATTTCAGATGCAGAATGGCAGGTCATGAAGATTATTTGGATGCAAGGAGAGCAGACCAGTACGGATTTGATCAGGGTTCTGGCGGAGCGGTTCGACTGGTCCAAGTCGACCATTCAAACTCTTTTGGCTCGTTTGGTTGAGAAAGAGTGTCTGACAAGGAAAAAAGAAGGCAAGTTCTTTGTCTATTCAGCCCTTTTAACTTTGGACCAAAGTCGGGATTTACTTGTCCAAGATATCAAGGACAAGGTTTGTTCTCGTAGGATTAAGAACTTGTTGGCTGATTTGATTGCTGAATGTGATTTTACTCAGGCTGACTTGGAAGACTTAGAAGCTGTGATTTCTAAGAAGAAATCAAGCGCTGTAACAGAAGTAAGATGTAATTGTATGTAAAGGAGACGTCATGTTAAATAGTATTGTAACCATTATTTGTATTGCCCTTATCGCGTTTATCTTGTTTTGGTTTTTCAAAAAGCCTGAAAAATCTGAACAAAAGGCCCAGCAAAAAAAGGGTTACCAAGAGATTCGAGTGGAAGTCAAAGGGGGCTATACGCCTGAGTTGATTATTCTTAAGAAATCAGTGCCAGCCCGTATCGTCTTTGACCGTAAGGACCCTTCACCCTGCCTAGATCAGATTGTTTTCCCAGATTTTGGAGTGCATGCGGACTTGCCTATGGGTGAAGAGTATGTAGTGGAAATCACACCTGAACAGGCTGGAGAGTATGGTTTCTCTTGTGGCATGAATATGATGCACGGCAAGATGATTGTAGAATAGGAGAATGATATGACTGAAATTGTAAAAGCAAGTCTTGAAAATGGTGTTCAAAAAATCCGTATCATGGCAGACAAAGGCTATCATCCAGCCCATATCCAGCTTCAAAAAGGGATTCCAGCTGAGATTACCTTTCATCGAGCAACTCCTTCAAACTGTTACAAGGAAATTCTGTTTGAAGAAGAAGGCATTTTGGAACCAATCGGCGTAGATGAGGAGAAAGTCATTCGTTTTACACCTCAAGAACTAGGTCAACATGAATTTTCTTGTGGTATGAAGATGCAAAAGGGGAGTTATACCGTAGTTGAGAAGACTCGAAAATCTCTATCACTTTTACAGCGTTTTTGGATTACTAGTATCTTTACTGTGCCTCTTGTGATTCTCATGATTGGTATGTCGACAGGAGGAATTAGTCACCAAGTCATGCGTTGGGGAACCTTTTTAGCCACAACACCGATTATGCTAGTAGCAGGTGGTCCTTATATCCAAAGTGCTTGGGCTAGTTTTAAAAAGCACAATGCCAACATGGATACCTTGGTTGCTCTGGGAACCCTAGTGGCCTATTTCTATAGCTTAGTTGCCCTCTTCGCTGGTCTCCCCGTTTACTTTGAAAGTGCTGCATTTATCTTCTTCTTCGTTCTTATGGGAGCCGTTTTTGAGGAGAAAATGCGGAAAAATACTTCCCAAGCTGTGGAGAAATTACTTGACTTGCAGGCTAAAACTGCAGAAGTCTTGCGTGAGGATAACTATGTTCAAGTCCCCTTGGAGCAAGTCAAGGTAGGTGACCTGATTCGAGTGCGTCCCGGTGAAAAGATTGCGGTTGATGGTATCGTAGTGGAAGGTGTCTCTAGTATTGATGAGTCTATGGTGACAGGTGAGAGTCTGCCTGTGGACAAGACAGTTGGAGATACCGTCATTGGTTCAACCATCAATAATAGTGGAACACTTGTTTTTAGAGCAGAAAAAGTTGGTTCAGAGACTGTTTTGGCTCAGATTGTGGATTTTGTGAAGAAAGCTCAGACAAGTCGTGCGCCGATTCAGGACTTGACGGATAAAATTTCAGGGATTTTTGTCCCAGCAGTTGTCATTTTAGGGATTGTGACCTTTTGGGTTTGGTTCGTCTTGCTCAGGGATAGTGTAGTTGTGCTTGGAGCGAGCTTTGTGTCTTCGCTTCTCTATGGAGTAGCAGTTCTGATTATTGCCTGCCCTTGTGCATTGGGACTTGCAACACCGACAGCCCTTATGGTGGGGACAGGTCGCAGTGCCAAGATGGGAGTTCTCCTCAAAAATGGAACGGTTCTACAGGAAATCCAGAAAGTCCAAACTATTGTTTTTGATAAGACAGGAACTTTGACGGAAGGGAAACCTGTGGTCACAGATATCATCGGCGACGAAGTAGAAGTGCTTGGATTGGCAGCTTCCTTGGAAGAAGCTTCTCAACACCCACTGGCTGAGGCCATTGTCAAGCGAGCGACTGAAACTGGACTTGAGCTTCACACTGTGGAAAATTTCCAAGCCTTGCACGGAAAAGGTGTTTCAGGGCAAATCAATGGAAAACAAGTTTTGCTTGGAAATGCTAAAATGCTGGATGGCATGGATATTTCTAGCATTTATCAAGAAAAACTAGAAGAACTAGAAAAAGAAGCTAAGACAGTTGTGTTCTTGGCTGTTGACAATGAAATCAAAGGCTTGCTTGCTCTGCAAGATATTCCTAAGGAAAATGCTAAGCTTGCCATCAGTCAGTTGAAAAAACGAGGTCTTAAAACAGTCATGCTGACAGGGGATAATGCTGGCGTGGCGCGTGCTATTGCCGATCAGATTGGAATTGAAGAGGTCATTGCAGGTGTCTTGCCAGAAGAAAAAGCCCATGAAATCCATAAACTACAATCAGCTGGAAAAGTAGCCTTTGTTGGTGATGGTATCAATGACGCTCCTGCCCTCAGTGTAGCAGATGTGGGGATTGCTATGGGAGCTGGAACAGATATTGCCATCGAGTCAGCAGATTTGGTGTTGACAACTAATAACCTCCTAGGAGTGGTTCGTGCCTTTGACATGAGCAAGAAAACCTTCAATCGAATTCTGCTCAACCTCTTTTGGGCCTTTATCTACAATGTCGCCGGAATTCCGATTGCAGCTGGTGTCTTTTCAGGGATTGGTCTGGTGCTCAATCCAGAACTGGCAGGTCTTGCTATGGCCTTTAGTTCTGTATCTGTTTTGACCAGTTCACTCATGCTAAACTTTAGTAAAATAGACTAAAAGCGAGCTTGCTCGCTTTTTTATTATAAAACAGTTTTCTGAAGCGTTTTCAATCTGTGCTGTAATAGAGAATGCAAACTTCTGAGCACATTCTTAGGATACTCAAAGTAAATGTGGTAAATTAGGATTGTAAATTTACTGAATCGCTTTCAAACAACATATAAAAGCGCTTTTTGTAAATGTATGAAATTATTTTGAAGGAGAGTTATCATTATGACTCAAGGGAAAATTACTGCATCTGCAGCAATGCTCAACGTATTGAAGACATGGGGCGTAGATACTATCTACGGTATCCCATCAGGAACACTCAGCTCATTGATGGACGCTTTGGCTGAAGACAAAGATATCCGCTTCTTGCAAGTTCGCCACGAAGAAACAGGTGCTCTTGCAGCGGTCATGCAAGCTAAATTCGGCGGCTCAATCGGGGTTGCAGTTGGTTCAGGTGGTCCAGGTGCGACTCACTTGATTAACGGTGTTTACGATGCAGCTATGGATAACACTCCATTCCTTGCTATCCTTGGATCACGTCCAGTCAACGAACTCAACATGGATGCCTTCCAAGAATTGAATCAAAACCCAATGTACAACGGTATCGCTGTCTACAACAAACGTGTCGCTTACGCTGAGCAATTGCCAAAAGTAATCGACGAAGCTTGCCGTGCTGCAGTTTCTAAAAAAGGTCCAGCTGTTGTTGAAATCCCAGTAAACTTCGGTTTCCAAGAAATTGACGAAAACTCATACTACGGTTCAGGTTCATACGAACGTTCATTCATCGCTCCTGCCTTGAACGAAGTTGAAATCGACAAAGCGGTTGAAATCTTGAACAATGCTGAACGTCCAGTTATCTACGCTGGTTACGGTGGTGTTAAAGCTGGTGAAGTGATTACAGAATTGTCACGTAAAATCAAAGCACCAATCATCACAACTGGTAAAAACTTTGAAGCCTTTGAATGGAACTATGAAGGTTTGACAGGTTCTGCTTACCGTGTTGGTTGGAAACCAGCCAACGAAGTGGTCTTCGAAGCAGACACAGTTCTTTTCCTTGGTTCAAACTTCCCATTTGCTGAAGTTTACGAAGCTTTCAAGAACACTGAAAAATTCATCCAAGTCGATATCGACCCTTACAAACTTGGTAAACGTCATGCCCTTGATGCTTCAATCCTTGGTGATGCAGGTCAAGCGGCGAAAGCGATTCTTGATAAAGTAGACGCAGTTGAGTCTACTCCATGGTGGCGTGCAAACGTTAAGAACAACCAAAACTGGCGTGATTACATGAACAAACTCGAAGGTAAAACTGAGGGTGAATTGCAATTGTATCAAGTTTACAATGCAATCAACAAACATGCTGATCAAGACGCTATCTACTCAATCGACGTAGGTGACACTACTCAAACATCTACTCGTCACCTTCACATGACACCTAAGAACATGTGGCGTACATCTCCACTCTTTGCGACAATGGGTATTGCCCTTCCTGGTGGTATCGCTGCTAAGAAAGACAATCCAGATCGCCAAGTATGGAACATCATGGGTGACGGTGCATTCAACATGTGCTACCCAGACGTTATCACAAACGTTCAATACGACCTTCCAGTTATCAACGTTGTCTTCTCAAATGGTAAATATGCCTTCATCAAGGACAAATACGAAGACACAAATAAACACTTGTTTGGTTGTGACTTCCCTAATGCTGACTATGCGAAAATCGCTGAAGCGCAAGGTGCTGTAGGATTTACAGTTGATCGTATCGAAGACATCGACGCAGTTGTTGCAGAAGCTGTCAAACTCAATAAAGAAGGTAAAACTGTTGTGATCGATGCTCGCATCTCTCAACATCGTCCACTTCCAGTAGAAGTACTTGAATTGGATCCAAAACTTCACTCAGAAGAAGCAATCAAAGCCTTCAAGGAAAAATACGAAGCAGAAGAACTCGTACCATTCCGCCTCTTCTTGGAAGAAGAAGGTTTGCAATCACGCGCAATTAAATAATTCCTCTCGTCGAAAATCAAATGTAAATTTTATAGATTTCATTCTATGATTTTCTTAGAGCGGAACTTGAAAAGATCGGAGCAATCCGGTCTTTTTATGGAGGATAACAAATGAATTTAAATCAATTAGATATTATCGTTTCAGATGTTCCTCAAGTCTGTGCTGACTTGGAGCGTATTTTGGATAAAAAGTCCGATTATGTTGATGACAGTTTTGCTCAGTTTACTATTGGCAGTCATTGTCTTATGTTGTCAGAGAAACATCTGATTTCTTTGG
Organism: uncultured bacterium; assembly: GCA_963528645.1. Classification (GTDB taxonomy): domain Bacteria; phylum Bacillota; class Bacilli; order Lactobacillales; family Streptococcaceae; genus Streptococcus. Next base: position 46,343 of record CAURVH010000005.1, on the reverse strand, counting down.
AAAACTTTCAGTCAGGAATCATTCTTCACATTGAGGTTGAGGATGTAGAGCAGAACTACAAACGGTTGAAAGAGCTTGGTGCCGACATTTTACACGGTCCGGCTGTAACTGATTGGGGGACAGAATCCTTGCTTGTAAGAGGTCCAGCTAGTTTAGTGATTGATTTTTATCGTATGAAATAGGGCGCGTAGTAATTTGAAGTTAACCATAATGATTCTTAAAAAAAGAATGTGCGCATATGAACTATTGAAAGATCGGAGCAATCCGGTCTTTTTCTGTTTCCTCTTTCTTATCACAAGATTGTGATAGTTTACATCTTCATAACAAAAGCTACAAAGTCTTGATTGTTTTGAAGAAAGATTATAAAATATGATTCATAAAAAATGAAAGAGGTTTTGAAAATGTCTGAAAAACAAATGAAAGTTTTGGGCTGGGTAGCGACCTTCATGTCTGTTATGATGTACGTGTCTTACTTCCCACAAATTATGAACAACCTGGCTGGTCAAAAAGGGAACTTTATCCAGCCCTTGGTTGCAGCCATTAACTGTAGTCTTTGGGTTTATTACGGCTTGTTCAAAAAGGAAAGAGATATCCCCCTTGCAGCTGCTAATGCGCCAGGTATCGTTTTTGGCCTAGTGACGGCTATCACGGCTTTGATTTAAAAGGAGACTGGTTTCAGTCTGTTTTCTAGCAAAGTATAGTCTTAAGTGAAAATTTTATGGTGAGTTGAGGAAAACAGCCTATTGACAGCGAGCTTTCTGAGTGTTGCTTTAGAGGTTCCTCCATCAAGTAAAAGATTATTTCGTTACTATTTTTATAAAATCTTCTCCCTACTTTATAAGATGTGAAAAAGAGTTCAATTAGATCAAGCTTTTTGCTATAATGAAGTGAGAAACATAGACAGGAGAATAAGATGTCAGAACCATTATTTTTACAATCAGTTATGCAAGAAAAAATCTGGGGTGGAACCAAGCTACGTGATGAGTTTGGCTACGACATCCCAAGTGAAAAAATTGGCGAATACTGGGCTATCTCAGCCCACCCAAATGGTGTTTCCAAGGTAGCAAATGGGCGCTACGAGGGAACAGACCTAGCTACTTTGTATGCGGAACACCGTGAGTTGTTTGGCAATCGTCCAGAACCTGTGTTTCCGCTATTGACCAAGATTCTTGATGCCAACGATTGGCTCAGTGTCCAAGTTCACCCAGACGATGCCTATGGACTAGAACATGAAGGCGAGCTCGGAAAAACAGAATGCTGGTATATCATCGCAGCAGACGAAGGTTCAGAGATTATCTATGGTCATAATGCCAAATCAAAAGAAGAACTCCGCCAGCAAATCGAAGATAAAAACTGGGATGCCTTGCTGACCAAAGTTCCAGTTAAAGCTGGAGATTTCTTCTATGTACCAAGTGGTACCATGCACGCTATCGGAGCGGGTATCTTGATTCTTGAAACCCAGCAGTCTAGCGATACCACCTACCGTGTCTATGACTTTGACCGTAAGGATGACAAGGGAAATTTGCGTGAACTTCACCTTGAAAAATCTATCGATGTTTTAAACATTGGAGAGCCTGCCAATAGCCGTCCTGTAACTATCAAAGCTGATGATTTGCGTTCAACTCTTCTTGTGTCTAATGATTTCTTTGCGGTTTACAAATGGGAAATTACTGGAAAAGTTGACTTTGAAAAGACAGTTGACTACAGCTTGTTGAGTGTCTTATCTGGTCAAGGTCAGCTTACTGTTGACGGGAAAAACTATCCAATCCAAAAAGGCAGCCACTTTATCCTACCAAGTGATGTTGAAGCTTGGGTCTTGGAAGGGCAAGGTTTGGAATTGATTGTTAGCCATCCATAAAAAAGAAAGGGCCTGAGTTCATTACTCAAGTCCTTTTTGATTACATAAATTGGGCGATAAAAACCACAACGATGATAATAGGAATGATAAAACGAAGGAGGAAGAGCCAGACTTGGAAAAGTCCCTGTTTCCAGGCTCTTTCATCGAGATGGAGTTCCTCCATGGCAAGGGCCTTCTTAAAGATATAGCCTGTAAAGAGAGAAAGGCAGAGGGCTCCAAATGGCATGAGGAGATTGGAAACCAAGAAATCCATGGCATCAAAGAATGTTTTCCCAAAAATGTGAACATCTGCCATGATTCCATAGGATAGGGCTGAAGGAATGCCAAAAACAAAGGTCAAGATTCCTAAAATAGCACTCCATTTAGCACGCTTACTGTTGTCCTGGTTGGTGATATTGCCCACATTGATTTCCAGCATCACGACAGAGGAAGTGACCGTCGCAAAGAGGAAGAGCAAGAGGAAAAGGATGTAGAAAATGGTTCCAAAAGGCATCTTGTCAAAGAGTTGAGGCAAGACGATAAAGAGCAGGCTTGGTCCCCCTTCAGACTGGATATTGAAGGCTGACATGGCTGGGAAAATGGCTAGTCCCGCCATGATGGATACCGAGATGTTCATGGCTACGATGGAAATCCCTGACTGGACCAGATTGGTTTTCTTGTCCAAGTAGGAAGCATAGGTCAGCATGGCTGTCACCCCTAGTGAGAGGGCAAAGAAAGATTGTCCCAGAGCGTAGAGGAGGCCAGCACTGGTTAGTTTTGAGAAGTCTGGTTTGAGGAAGTAGAGAACCCCTTCCATGGCATTTGGCAAGCTGAGAGAGCGCCCAATGATGACGACAAAGATGATAAAGAGTAGGGGCATCATGACTTTCGAAGCTCTTTCAATCCCTTTTTGAACCCCGCGTGATACAATAAAGATATTTAATAAGATAAAGGCAGCTTGTGCGCCAAGGGCAATGGCTGGATTTGAAATGATTGAAGTAAATAACTGAGTATAATCACCCGTCCCACCAAGGTGGAACAATTTCCCAAACTCAATACCTAGATAGACTAAAATCCATCCTCCAATAACACTGTAAAAGGAGAGAAGGATAAAGAGGGCAAAGGCACCAATCCAACCGATAAAGTTATACTTGTTATTGTTGCCTAGTTTCCCAAAGGTTTTGATAGCGGAAACGCCAGCGCTACGACCAAGGGCAAACTCAGCAAGCAGGAGCGGGAAACCGATTAAAATGGTAGAAATGAGAAAGACCAGCAAAAAGCCTCCACCGCCATTAGCAGCAGTCATGTAGGGGAACTTCCAAACGGCTCCAAGTCCAATGGCTGAACCAGCAGATGCTAGGATGAAGCCTAATTTAGAACCCCATTGCGATTTTTCTGACATAGTTGAAACTCCAATCTCGTTTTTTAAATAAGAAAAGGCTACTTGAGTTGTCAAATAGCCTTCTCTCAATGGCTCTTTATGAGCCTTCTGTTTGATTGATAGACTTGACTATCCTATCATGTTTTCAAAGGTCTGTCAAGAAAACCATTTTCAAGTTTTCACACCTTTCTCAAAAAGTTAAAAAGTTTTCGCAAAAACGCTTGACTCTGACCTAAGGGGAGGGGGTATACTATCAATGTAATACTCTTCGAAAATCAAATTCAAACCACGTCAGTTTTATCTGCAACCTCAAAGCTGTACTTTGAGCAACCTGCGGCTAGCTTCCTAGTTTGCTCTTTGATTTTCATTGAGTATAAGGAGGAAATCATGTACCATATAAAAGAAGCTGCGCAGCTTTCGGGCGTATCAGTCAAGACTCTACACCACTATGACAAGATAGGACTCTTGGTGCCTTTAAAGTCAGAAAACGGCTATCGAACCTATAGTCAAGAGGATTTGGAACGACTTCAGGTCATTCTGTATTATAAATATCTAGGCTTTTCTTTAAAAAAAATAGCAGAGCTGTTAAAGGAAGAAAGGACAGATTTATTGCCCCATTTGACTAGGCAGTTGGACTATTTGACTCGAGAAAGGGAACATCTGGATACCTTGATTTCCACCTTGCAAAAAACCATTCAAGAACAAAAAGGAGAAAGAAAAATGACTATTGAGGAAAAATTCACTGGATTTAGCTATCAAGACAATCAAAAATACCACCAAGAAGCGGTAGAGAAGTATGGACAAGAAGTCATGGACCAGGCTCTCGAGCGTCAAAAAGGTCACGAAGACGAGGCTACGGCCGCCTTTAACCAAGTTTTTCAAGCTTTAGCTCAAAACCTTAAAAATGGACTAGCTGCAACAGCAGCCGAAAACCAAGAAGAGGCAGCTAAACTCTTACAAGCCATTCGTACTTATGGATTTGACTGCTCTATTGAGGTATTCGGTCATATCGGTAAAGGTTACGTCTACAACCCAGAGTTTAAGGAAAATATTGACAAGTTTGGACTTGGCACAGCCCAGTACACATCAGATGTTATTGCCCACTATGTTCAAACTCAGATAACATAAGCATCGCTGGAGATTTGTCCTGCTCCGCTAAAAAAGCTAAATATTCTGCTTAACTTTTTTGGGGGATAGGTCATTTTAGTTGTTACTTTTTTGAAAAGCATCCTTGTCCCAGACTCTTTACTTTGTTACTAAAAGAAAATTCTTCTTTAAAGTTTTTGTAGTGACAACTCTGAGTGATTAGTTCGCCTTGATAAAATCAGTAAAAAAAGATATGATAGTAGGAGAAAAATGAGGTTAAGAGTGATGGACAAAAGTAGAATTAAAACAGAAACACAGCAGGTAATTGAAGATGTTTTGGAAAAGGCTGGATTGCGTGAAGGAAGCCTCTTTGTCCTAGGTTTATCCTCTAGTGAAGTTTTAGGCGGCCATATAGGCAAGGAATCAAGCCAAGAAATTGGCGAAATCATTGTGAAGACGATTTTAGATGTCCTCGAAGGGAAAGGAATTCATCTAGCTGTTCAAGGTTGTGAGCATGTCAATCGTGCTCTCGTTGTTGAACGTCAGGTGGCAGAGCAATTTGGTCTGGAAATCGTCAGCGTCCTTCCGACTCTTCATGCAGGCGGTTCGGGTCAGCTAGCTGCCTTTAAGTTTATGAAAGACCCTGTTGAGGTGGAGTTCATCAAGGCTCATGCTGGATTGGATATAGGAGATACCGCAATTGGCATGCATGTCAAGCATGTGCAGGTTCCGATTCGACCAGTTTTGCGTGAGATTGGCCATGCCCATGTAACCGCTCTAGCTAGTCGTCCCAAACTCATCGGGGGTGCGCGTGCGCAGTATCCAGAAGATTCTATTAGAAAGATATGAGAATGAAAAAGAAAAAAGAACAGTTTCAAAAAAACCTAAAGTATTCTATTCGTAAATTGACTGTTGGAGTTGGTCCTGTAGCAATCGGGGCCTTTCTTGTTGGTGCTAGTTTTTTATCAGCTGGTAGAGTCCAAGCAGATGAATTAGCTGAAGTGAATTCAGTCCATTATCGATATTTGACGGAGCAAGAATTAACCGAGTCTGAAAAAGCCTTGATTCATCATGAAGTTCCTACAGAATTTCAAGATGAAGATATTATTTATGTCGTTTATCGCAAGAAGGCAACTAACAGTCAACAACTTCCCTATACAGGAAGTAAAGAATTTGCTTTAGCAGGTCTTGGTCTTGCAACAGCATCTTTAGCTGTTTTTTTGGTGTCCAAAAAACAGCGTCGGAAAGTTCTTGGAGTGCTGTTGATTGGTTCTCTTGGTGTCAGCAACTTCATTCCTTTTGCTACTTTTGCCTTTGAGAATAAAGAATTACTTGCTTACAATCAAACGATTTCGGCCTCCTCAAATGAAGAACTAACGAAAGGTGTGATCGATATTGGAGGATATGAGTATATTGGTTATTTTAAAGGAACTGACATAAAAGTAGCTAGTTTTTCTAAAAAAGGGAAATCTCTAGTCCAAGACAATTCCCCAGATTATACTGGGAAACTTGAAAGTAAAGGTACCCAAGAAGAAGGCAAAGAGGGTCAATCGCTTGTCCAAGACAGTTTGCCAGCGTATACTGGAAAACTTGAAAGCAAGGGTACTCAGGAGTCTGGTAAAGAAGGCGAATCCCTCGTTCAAGATAGTTTGCCAGCGTATACTGAAAAACTTGAGAGCAAAGGTAGCCAAGAACCCGGCCAGGAAGGTGACTCCCTCGTTCAAGACAATTCCCCAGCGTATACTGGCAAGCTTGAAAGCAAGGGCACTCAGGAACCCGGCCAGGAAGGTGACTCCCTTGTTCAAGATAGTTTGCCAGCCTATACTGGAAAACTTGAGAGCAAAGGTAGCCAAGAACCCGGCCAGGAAGGCCAATTCCTAATTCAAGATAGTTTGCCAGCCTATACTGGAAAACTTGAAAGCAAAGGCACTCAAGAAGTAGGTAAAGAAGGCGAATCCCTCGTTCAAGACAATTCCCCAGCGTATACTGGCAAGCTTGAAAGCAAGGGCACTCAGGAACCCGGCCAGGAAGGTGACTCCCTCGTTCAAGACAATTCCCCAGCCTATACTGGAAAGCTTGAAAGCAAAGGGACTCAGGAAACTGGTAAGGAAGGTCAATCCCTTGTCCAAGATAGTTTGCCAGCCTACACTGAAAAGCTTGAAAGTAAAGGCACTCAGGAATCTGGAAAAGAAGGCGAATCTCTAATTCAAGATAGTTTGCCAGCCTACACTGAAAAGCTTGAAAGTAAGGGTACCCAGGAAACTGGTAAGGAAGGTGACTCCCTTGTTCAAGATAGTTTGCTAGCCTATACTGAAAAACTTGAAGGCAAAGGTACTCAGGAAACTGGTAAGGAAGGTCAATCACTAATTCAAGATAGTTTGCCAACGTATACTGGGAAACTTGAGAGCAAAGGTACACAAGAACCCGGCAAGGAAGGTGACTCCCTTGTTCAAGAGGACCTTTCAGAATATACAGTAACTGAAGGAACAATTACTAAAGACACAATCGCAGAGATTGATTACCAGACGGAAATCATTGATGATCCTACAAAGTACACTGACGAAGAAACAGTGGTTCAAAACGGTGAAAAAGGAATCCAAGTTACCAAAACGACTTATAAAACTGTCGAAGGTGTTGAGACTGACCAAGTTTTAAATACAACAACCACTGTCATCAAAGAACCAGTCACTAAAAAAATAAGTCATGGTACGAAACCAATAGAAGGAACTCTTGTAGAAGAAAGTCTTGAAAAAATTCCGTTTAAGGAGATAGTCGAAGAAGACGCGCAACTGAAAAAGGGCGATAAAGTTACGGTCCAAGAAGGAAAAGACGGTCAGAAAAAGGTTATCAAAACCTACAAGACCATCAAAGGAATCAAGACGCAGGAAGCGCCTGAAATTCTTGAACAGGTCATTGAGTTAGCCCAAAACCGTATTGTTAAACTAGGTACCAAAAACTTCGAAAAGCCAGTGTTGACTTTTTCAAGGGTTGATATTCAGGATTTGAAACGCTCATCTCAGATTTACTATAATCTGGAAAATCCAAGTAAGGCAGCGATTAAATCGATCACTTTAACCCTGAAAAAAGGCAACGAAGTTGTCAAAACCATGACGGTTTCACCGAATAACTTGACTGCAACTCTAACAGATTTGCAGTATTACAAGGATTATAAACTCGAAACAAAAATGGTTTATGATCGTGGTGAAGGAAATGAGGAAGAAATTCTCAAAGAAGAACCACTGAGAATTGATTTAAAAAAGGTCGAAGTTAAAAATATAAAAGAAACAAGCCTCATAAGTGTTGACGACAATGGCGTGGAAACGGATAGTAGCTTCTTAACCTCTGTTCCAAGTGATGTAAGACCTTACTATCTAAAAATTGCTACACGTGATAATAAGATGACGCGTCTTGCGATTGACAAAATTGAAGAAGTGACAGTTGATGGGAAAACACTTTATAAGGTCACTGCCAAAGCGCCTGACCTCGTTCAGCATACAGATGGTAACCAGCTCAGTGAAGAATACGTCCATTATTTTGCCAAACCAAAAACTCATGAGGAGAATGTATACTACGATTTCAATGAACTTGTAAAGGCTATGCAGGTCAATCCGTCTGGTGAATTTAAAATTGGTGCGGACTTGAATGCGGTCAATGTTCCTGCAGCTGGTAAATCATATGTAACGACGAAATTCCGAGGCAAGCTATCAAGTGTAGACGGTCAACGATACACGATTCATAACATGGAACGTCCACTATTAGGTGATACCGAAGGCGCCCACATCCATGACCTTAACCTTGGTAAGGTAAACATTCATATGCCATGGGCAAATAGAGTTGCTCCCTTGGCTGCTGTTGTAAAAAACACAACGATCAATAATGTGAAAGTAACGGGTACAGTTGTTGGAAATAATGACGTATCAGGTTTGATCAATAAAATTGATAATAACGGTAGATTAACAAATGTGGCATTCATTGGTAAGCTTCATGCTGGTGGGAATCAAGGCGCCTTTCTTGCTGGAATTGTTGGAGAAAACTGGAAAGGTTCTGTTGAGAAGGCCTATGTTGATGCACAGATAACAGGTAATAAAGCGAAAGTTGCAGGCATCGCCTATTGGTCACAAAATGGTGGGGACAACCATGCGGTTTATCGGGACGGAGCCATTAAAAAATCTGTAGCTAAAGGTACTATCGATGTGAGAGAACCGATTAGCGCGGGCGGTGTTGTAGGCAGTACAAATGCCTTGGGCTCCGTTGAAGATACTGTTTCAATGATGAAAGTTAAGAACGGTGAGATTTTCTATGGCTCATCTGATATTGATGATGATCCTTATTGGACAGGTGACCGCTTGAACCGAAACTTTGTTGTTACTGGTGTGAGTGAAGGAAAATCTTCATATAGATATTCTAAACAACAGCATCGTATTAAGCCTATTTCGCAAGAAGAAGCAGACAAGAAAATTGCTGCTCTGGGAATCACAGCGCATGAGTATGAGATCAAAGAGCCTGTTGTAGATAAATTAAACCGTTTGACACAGCGTGAAAACGAGTACAAGGCCATTCAAGACTACAGAGCTGACCGCGAACTTGCCTATCGCAATATTGAAAAATTACAACCATTCTATAATAAAGAGTGGATTGTCAATCAAGCTAATAAACTAGATGCTAGCTCAAAATTGGTGACCAAAGAAGTCCTTTCTGTTACTGGTTTGAAGAATGGGCAGTTTGTAACAGACTTGTCAGCTATTGATCAGATCATGATTCACTATGCTGATGGTACCAAAGAAGAATTGGCCGTTACTGCCAAAGCTGACTCTAATGTAAAACAAGTCAAAGAGTACGAAGTGATCAACCAGAATATCGTTTATACGCCAAATATGCTAGTGAAAGATCGTTCTGGTTTGATTGCAAAGGCAAAAGAAACATTATCCAGTGTGGAGTTGATTTCTCCTGAAGTGCGCGCTCTTATGGACAAGCGGAACAAACCTCAAGAAAACACGGATGAACGAAAAAATGGTTACATTCGCGATTTATTCTTAGAAGAAAGTTTTGCTGAAGTAAAACAAAATCTTGGAAACTTGGTGAAACAAATTGTTGAAAATGAAGATCATCAACTAAATGATGATGAAGCAGCTCAACGTGCTTTCATTAAGAAGGTTGAAGACAATAAGGCCAACATTATGATGGGGCTTGCTTATTTGAACCAATACTATGGCATTAAATATGATGGATTGTCGATCAAAGATATTATGATGTTTAAACCAGATTTCTATGGTAAGAACGCGAATGTCTTAGATCGCTTAATCACCATCGGCTCAAAGGAGAACAATCTTAAGGGAGACCAATCCCAAGATGCGTATAGTCGAGTGATTGCAGGTGCTACAGGTAAAGGAAGCCTTCATGAGTTTCTAACATATAATATGAAATTGTTTACAAATGAAACCGATATGAATGTTTGGTTTAAAAAGGCAATTGAAAAGAATGCTTATGTGGTAGAACAGCCATCATTGAACCCCGATTTTGCTCATAAGAAGTATCGTCTGTATGAAGGGATTAATAATGGCGTGCATGGTCGGATGATTTTGCCTCTATTAAACTTGAAGAACTCGCATCTTTTCATGATTTCGACCTATAATACCATTTCTTTTAGTGCTTTTGAAAAATATGGTAAAAATACTGAGGAGGCTCGTGAAGCTTTCAAGAGTGAAATCAATAAGAGAGCAAAAGAGCAGGTGAACTACTTAGACTTTTGGTCAAAATTAGCTGCTGATAATGTACGTAATAAGCTCCTCAAGAGTGAAAATAGTGTTCCAACACCTGTTTGGGACAATCATGATGCGCCGGGTATCGGTTGGGCAAACCGATATGGTCACAAGGATGGGAAACCAGATTATGCTCCGATTCGAGAGTTCTTTGGACGGATCCATAAATATCATGGCTATCAGTATGGATATGGTGCTTACGCCTATATCTTTGCCGCTCCAAATCAGCAAGATGCTGTCTACTTTGTTATGACAGAGTTGATAAGTGATTTTGGTACATCGGCTTTTACGCATGAAACGACTCACGTGAATGATCGTATGGCTTACTATGGTGGTTGGTATCATCGTGAAGGGACGGACTTAGAGTCCTTTGCGCAAGGTATGCTCCAGTCACCATCGTTGACAAATCCAAATGGTGAATACGGCGCCTTAGGTTTGAACATGGCTTATGAACGTCAGAATGATGGCAATCAAATCTACAATTATGATCCAAATAAGTTAAAGAACCGTGAAGAAATTGATCACTATATGAAGAACTATAACGAGGCTCTGATGATGCTGGACCATCTAGAAGCAGATGCAGTTATTGGAAAACACTTGGACGACAACGGCAAGTGGTTCAAGAAGATGGACCGAGAATGGCGTACGAACGCTGAGCGAAACAATCTGAAAGGCGAGCCACATCAATGGGATAAATTACGTGATTTAACGGATAATGAGAAGAAATTGACGATTACGAACATCGATCAATTGGTTGATCATAACTTCGTTACAAAACATGGTATGCCAGGGAATGGACGTTATCGTTCGGAAGGTTTTGACAGTGCTTACCAAACCGTAAATATGATGTCAGGTATCTTTGGTGGAAACACCAGCAAGAGTACAGTTGGTTCGATTTCATTCAAACATAATGCTTTCCGTATGTGGGGATACTATGGTTATCTTAACGGATTTATTGGTTACGCTTCAAACAAATATAAGGCGGAAGCTAACAAGGAAAACAAAGGGTTGTTGGGTGATGACTTCATTATTAAGAAAGTCTCTAATGGCCAATTTGATACTCTTGAAGCATGGAAGAAACATTGGTATAAAGAAGTCTATGACAAAGCTCAAAACGGCTTCACTACAATCGAAATCAATGGCAGATCTATCTCTACTTATGCTGAGTTGAAATCCTTATTTGATGAAGCTGTTCAAAAAGACCTAGATAGCATGGAAAATCCAAATATAAAGAATCATTATAAAAATACTGAGGATCTTAAATGGAAGGTTTACAAACAGCTCCTTCAAAAATCAGATGGATTCTCTGGAAATTTATTTGCCAAAACATCGTTATAAAGTTGAAATGACTAAAAAGGTGGATCAGCTTAAGCTGCATCTGCCTTTTTGTGCTATACTTAAGATATGCATAGAAAAACAGTGATTGATTTTAGGGCTTTGGGTGAGAGATACACTTTTACCCAGCCGATTAAAGAGTTAAAAACGAGAGACTTAGCAGAAGTGGCAGACTTGCTGGCGCAAGTAGAAAGCTACCAAGAGCAGGGCTATTATGTAGTAGGCTATGTCAGTTACGAGGCTGCACCTGCATTTGAGGAGAAATTAGCAGTTCATAAAGCTCCTTTACTGGCAGAGTATCTGCTGTATTTTACTGTTCATGATAGGGTAGAAACATCGCCTATTCCTCTGACTTATGAGGAAGTAGATCTGCCTTCTGATTGGCAGGAAGTGACGTCTTCAGAGAACTATGAAAAGGCTATTGCCCAGATTCACCATCATTTGCGACAGGGGGACACCTATCAGGTCAACTACACTGTCCAACTCAAGCAGAACTTAAGTGCTAATCCTTTTGCTATCTACAATCGTATGGTGGTGGAGCAGGAGGCGGGCTACAATGCCTATGTGGAACACGATGAGATGGCAGTGATTTCCATGAGCCCAGAGCTCTTTTTTGAGCAAAATGACCGGGAATTAACGACTCGACCAATGAAGGGAACAACCCAGCGAGGAGTGACTGACCAAGAAGACCTTGCCCAAGCCAGTTGGTTGGAGCAAGATCCTAAAAATCGCTCTGAAAATATGATGATTGTGGACCTCTTGCGCAACGATATGAACCGTATTTCTGAAGTAGGCAGTGAGCATGTAGAACGTCTTTGTCAAGTGGAGCAGTATTCGACTGTTTGGCAGATGACTTCGACCATCAAGAGTCTGTTACGAGAGGATGTGGACTTGGTTGCCATTTTTCGCTCTCTCTTTCCTTGCGGTTCCATAACAGGAGCGCCCAAAATTGCGACCATGGAAATCATCAAGGACTTGGAGCCACAACCCAGAGGAGTCTACTGTGGAACGATTGGTCTCTTGCTTCCAAATGGACGACGGATTTTTAATGTTGCCATTCGGACCATCCAACTGTATCAAGGGAAAGCCATCTATGGAGTGGGTGGCGGCATTACTTGGGATAGCACTTGGGAATCTGAATACCGTGAAGTTCATCAAAAAGCAGCTGTACTTTATCGTAAACAAGCACGTTTTCAATTGATTACAACTGGGAGAATCAGCCAAAAACAACTGTTGTTTGAAGATCAACATCTGGAAAGACTGACAAAGGCGAGTCGTTATTTTACCTATCCTTTTGATCCGAAAAACCTGAGACAAAAGATAGAGGAAGAGTGCAAAGTTTGTGATATTAATCAAGACTACCGTTTGCGAATTAGTCTCAGCAAATCTGGAGAGCTGGAACTCAGTCGCCAAGTATTAACACCCCTCAGTCAAAGTTTCTGTCAGGCTAAACTCTGTTTACAGGAAGCGGATTTACAGCAAGCATTTACCTACTTCAAAACCACTCACAGACCGCATTTGAGTATAGGGGAGCAAGAGAAGATTTACCACAATAAGTCAGGAGAACTGCTTGAGACCTCCATTGGAAATCTGGTTCTGAAAATTGCCGGAAAATTCTATACACCGCCTATCAGACTAGGAATTTTGCCAGGAATCTACCGCCAGCATTTGCTAGAAACAGGACAGGTAGAGGAAAAAGTCTTGACTTTGACAGACTTGAACCACGCGGAGGCTATCTATGGTTGTAATGCGGTCAGAGGCTTGTATGAGTTGACGCTTGAATCTTAAGTTAGCAAACTTTGGAATAAATAAGATGACAGAATTAAAATAAAATCACGCAAACCTTTGCACAAAACAGACGATTTTGTTATACTATATCTGTAAGCATTTTCAATTAAAAAGGAGAAGACGATGAGTCAAAAGATTATTGGGATTGACCTTGGTGGAACATCTATCAAGTTTGCAATTTTAACTCAAGAGGGAGAAATCCAAGAAAAATGGTCTATCAAGACTAATATTTTGGATGAAGGAAGCCATATTGTAGATGATATGATTGAGTCTATTCAACATCGTTTGGACTTGCTTGGATTGTCAGCTACGGATTTCCGAGGGATTGGGATGGGATCACCTGGTGTGGTTGACCGTGAAAAAGGGACTGTTATCGGTGCCTACAACCTCAACTGGAAAACCCTTCAACCGATTAAAGAAAAGATTGAAAAAGCCTTGGGGATTCCATTCTTCATCGATAATGATGCCAACGTGGCTGCTCTTGGTGAGCGCTGGATGGGTGCTGGTGAAAACCAACCAGACGTTGTCTTTATGACACTTGGTACAGGTGTTGGTGGCGGTATCGTGGCAGAAGGAAAATTGCTTCACGGTGTTGCTGGTGCAGCAGGTGAGCTTGGTCATATCACTGTTGACTTTGACCAACCAATCGCATGTACTTGCGGTAAGAAAGGCTGTCTTGAGACGGTTGCTTCAGCAACAGGGATTGTCAACTTGACTCGTCGTTACGCTGATGAATATGAAGGCGATGCAGCCTTGAAACGCTTGATTGATGACGGCGAAGAAGTAACTGCCAAAACTGTCTTTGACCTTGCAAAAGAAGGGGACGACCTTGCCTTGATCGTTTACCGTAACTTCTCACGTTACTTGGGTATTGCGTGTGCTAATATCGGCTCCATCCTAAACCCATCAACTATCGTTATCGGTGGTGGTGTGTCAGCTGCAGGAGAATTTCTTCTACAAGGTGTTCAAAAAGTTTACGACGAAAATACTTTCCCACAAGTACGCACATCAACGAAATTGGCTCTTGCAACTCTAGGAAATGACGCCGGAGTTATCGGAGCAGCATCACTTGTATTGCAATAAGATCATAAAAGGAGAAAAACACTACTTAAAGCCAGTGATTTTCCTCCTTTCTTTTTTTATGCTATACTAGTTAAGACAATAAATGAGGTAAGGGTAAATGACAAAAGCAGATACGATTTTTAAAGAGAATATTGAACGAATCCTCAAAGATGGTGTCTTTTCTGAGCAGGCTCGTCCCAAGTACAAGGATGGGACAGTTGCCAACTCCAAGTACGTAACGGGTGCCTTTGCGGAGTATGATTTGGCTAAAGGGGAATTTCCCATCACAACCTTGCGTCCCATTGCAATCAAATCCGCTATCAAGGAAGTGCTCTGGATCTACCAAGATCAGTCTAATAGCTTAGAAGTGCTAAATAGCAAGTACAATGTTCACTATTGGAATGACTGGGAAGTGGGAGATACGGGAACTATTGGTGAGCGCTATGGTGCCGTTGTTAAGAAACATGACATCATCAATAAGATTCTCAAGCAGTTGGAAGCCAACCCTTGGAACCGTCGAAATATCATCTCTCTCTGGGATTATCAGGCTTTTGAGGAGACAGACGGCCTTCTTCCATGCGCCTTTCAGACTATGTTTGATGTCCGTCGAGTAGATGGAGAAATCTATCTGGATGCGACTTTGACCCAGCGTTCTAATGATATGCTGGTGGCTCACCATATCAATGCCATGCAGTATGTAGCTTTACAGATGATGATTGCCAAGCATTTTGGCTGGAAGGTTGGGAAGTTCTTCTATTTTATCAACAACCTTCATATCTATGATAATCAATTTGAACAAGCAGAGGAATTGCTTCGTCGTGAGCCATCAAACTGCCAACCTCGTTTGGTCTTGAATGTGCCTGATGGGACCAATTTCTTTGATATCAAAGCGGAAGACTTTGAGTTAGTTGACTATGATCCAGTCAAGCCACAACTGAAGTTTGATTTGGCTATTTAAGAAAATAAAAAGAAGTTGAGAAATCTCAACTTCTTTTGTTGCTTAATGTGATACGCGGCGGCGAGCTGCTTTTTTACGGTTTTCTTCGATGAAAGCTGCTTTTTGCTCTTCTGGCTCAATCACTTTCTTTTTAATTGCGTATACTGCACCTGCAACGGCAGCGACAGTTCCTGCGACACCTGTTACAAGACCTTTAGCGAATCCTTTAGCCATGAGTCTTCCTCCTTTATCTTCCCGATCAGTCAGGCTCCTCAAGTGGTAGCATTTTTCTGACTGACCTTTTTATGATATAATAATAGTAACGAAAAAATGGGAATTTTTCAAGGAAAAAAGATGAAAACAAAAATAATTGTGATTGTTGGACCGACTGCTGTTGGGAAGACAGCCCTTGCTATTGAAGTGGCCAAGCGCTTTGGTGGAGAGGTGGTCAGCGGTGACAGTCAGCAAGTATACAGAAGGCTAGATATTGGGACGGCCAAGGCTAGCCCAGAGGAGCAAGCTGCAGTTCCTCATCATTTGATTGATGTCAGAGAGGTGACCGAGTCTTACTCGGCTTTTGATTTTGTTTCAGAAGCTAAGGCAGCCATAGAGGACATCCAAAGTCGTGGCAAGCTTGCTATTATCGCTGGAGGTACGGGGCTTTATATCCAGAGCTTGCTGGAAGGCTACCACCTAGGTGGGGAGACACCTCATGAGGAGATTTTAGCCTATCGAGCTAGTTTGGAGCCTTATTCAGATGAGGAATTAGCCCATCTTGTGGAGCAAGCAGGTCTTGAAATTCCCCAGTTTAACCGTCGTCGTGCTATGCGTACCTTGGAGATTGCCCATTTTGGTCAGGATTTGGAAAATCAAGGGACCTTGTATGAACCTCTGATTATCTGCTTGGATGATGAACGCAGCCAGCTTTATGACCGTATCAACCACCGAGTGGATTTGATGTTTGAGGCAGGTCTTTTGGATGAGGCCAAGTGGCTCTTTGATCATTACCCAGATGTGCAGGCTGCTAAAGGCATTGGCTACAAGGAACTCTTTCCTTATTTCCGTGGGGAGCAGACCTTGGAGGCAGCCAGCGAGAGTCTCAAACAGGCGACTCGTCGTTTTGCTAAGCGCCAGCTGACATGGTTCCGTAACCGCATGCAGGTGACCTTTTATCAGATCGGAGAGTCTGGCGTGAAGGATCGAATTCTAAGCCAGATTGAGGAGTTTTTAGATGATTGAAACAGAGAAAAAAGAGGAACGGGTCCTCCTGATTGGTGTTGAGCTGCAGGGCATGGATAATTTTGACCTCTCCATGGAAGAGTTGGCCAGTCTGGCTAAGACAGCTGGGGCTGTTGTAGTTGACAGCTACAGACAGAAACGTGAGAAATATGATTCCAAGACTTTTGTTGGCTCTGGTAAGTTGGAAGAAATTGCGCTCATGGTAGATGCGGAAGAAATTACTACTGTCATCGTCAACAACCGTCTGACACCACGGCAAAATGTCAATCTAGAAGAAGTTCTGGGTGTCAAAGTTATTGACCGTATGCAGTTGATTTTGGATATCTTTGCTATGCGAGCTCGAAGCCATGAAGGGAAACTCCAAGTTCACCTTGCCCAACTTAAATACCTCTTGCCTCGTTTGGTGGGACAAGGGATTATGCTCAGCCGTCAGGCTGGGGGAATTGGTTCCCGTGGACCTGGTGAAAGCCAGCTGGAACTGAATCGTCGTAGTGTTCGAAACCAAATTACGGATATCGAAAGACAGCTCAAGGTGGTTGAGAAAAATCGGGCGACAGTCAGAGAAAAGCGTCTGGAGTCGAGTACCTTTAAGATTGGTTTGATTGGTTACACCAATGCTGGGAAATCAACCATCATGAACACCTTGACCAGTAAGACCCAGTACGAAGCAGACGAGCTGTTTGCGACCCTGGATGCGACAACTAAAAGCATCCATCTGGGAGGCAATCTACAGGTGACTTTAACTGATACGGTTGGCTTTATCCAAGATTTACCGACTGAATTGGTATCCAGTTTCAAGTCGACTTTGGAAGAAAGCAAGCATGTAGACCTTCTGGTTCATGTCATCGATGCCAGCAATCCTTATCACGAGGAACATGAAAAAACAGTCCTGTCCATCATGAAAGACTTGGACATGGAGGATATTCCCCGCATGACCCTTTATAATAAAGCGGATTTAGTGGAGAATTTCACGCCGACCCAAACGCCTTATGTCCTCATTTCTGCCAAGTCTGAGGATAGTCGTGAGAATTTGCAGGCTTTGTTTTTAGAGAAAATCAAGGAGATTTTTGAAGTCTTTACCCTGCGCGTGCCTTTTTCAAAATCCTACAAGATTCATGATTTGGAAAGTGTGGCGATTCTTGAAGATCGTGACTATCAAGATGACGGTGAAGTGATTACAGGATTTATTTCCGAGAAAAATAAATGGAGGTTAGAGGAATTTTATGACTGATATCAAAACCTTAGCTTTAAAATATGGGGGCTATACAAGTCTGGATAAGGTCTATCTGGATCAGCTTCTAGCTGGTAAAACAGAGCAGGAGCAACTAGCCCTTATTACCCCTCCGCCGAGTGTCGTCAATGCCTACTTTGCTGAACTCTACCAGAAAAAGAGTCCTGAAGCTGCGACAGATTACTTTGCAGAACTCAGTCATGAACTGAACCTCTACAATGCTGAGCCAAGTTTCACCTTTGAAAATAAGCCCTTTATTCGTCTGAACCTATCTGGCAAATCCTTTGGCTTTTGCTATGAGAGTAAGGGCCTGGGGCGGATTTTCTCTGAAAATGCAGAGGTTATTTCGGATGACTTGCTCTTTGAGATTGCTCAGATTTTTCCTCATCAGTTAGTTTTTGAGGAGTCTGGCAAGATTTACTTGAAGTCTGTTGGGGAAGAGGAAGTTGTCAATGTGGAAAGTCTCACAGCTTTGACAGATTTGGAAAGTTTAGTAGATGGCCGCAAGCGTCTCAAAGGCTACAGCCAAGAGGATTTACTGCAAGAAGCTGTTGCTTTTTCTGGTAAGCGCTATTTTCGATCGGAAAATCGCACAGCCATGTTATATATTGATTAATTAGAAAGTATCGAATGGATATTCAATTTTTAGGAACAGGGGCTGGTCAGCCCTCTAAAGCCCGCAACGTTTCAAGTCTCGCCCTGAAACTCTTGGACGAGATTAACGAAGTCTGGCTCTTTGACTGTGGGGAAGGAACGCAAAATCGCATTCTGGAAACCACGATTCGACCACGTAAGGTCAGCAAAATCTTTATCACCCACCTGCATGGAGACCACATTTTTGGTTTACCAGGTTTTCTCTCCAGCCGTGCTTTTCAGGCCAATGAAGAGCAGACAGATTTGGAAATCTATGGTCCCCAAGGAATCAAGTCTTTCGTCTTGACTAGTCTTCGTGTATCAGGTTCTCGCCTGCCTTATAAAATTCATTTCCATGAGTTTGACCAAGATTCTCTAGGCAAAATCCTTGAAACCGATAAATTCACTGTGTATGCAGAGGAGTTGGACCACACTATTTTCTGTGTTGGTTATCGTGTCATGCAAAAGGACTTGGAAGGAACGCTGGATGCTGAAAAACTCAAGGCTGCAGGTGTGCCATTTGGCCCGCTTTTTGGAAAAATCAAAAACGGTCAGGATGTTGTTCTCGAAGACGGAACTGAAATCAAGGCAGCTGACTATATCTCAGCACCACGACCTGGCAAGGTAGTTACTATTCTTGGAGACACCCGAAAAACCAATGCCAGTGTGCGTTTAGCTGTTAACGCGGATGTTCTTGTCCATGAGTCAACTTATGGAAAGGGCGATGAGAAAATTGCCCGTAACCATGGTCACTCAACCAATATGCAGGCTGCGCAAGTAGCAGCAGAAGCAGGAGCCAAGCGCCTCTTGCTCAATCATATCAGTGCTCGTTTCCTTTCAAAAGATATCAGTCAGCTCAAGAGAGATGCGGCAACTGTTTTTGAAAATGTCCATGTGGTTAAAGATCTGGAAGAAGTTGAAATCTAGAAGATTGAGAAAGGATAAGTATGCGCACCATCATCATAACTGGGGCTAGCGGTGGCTTAGCCAAAGAAATGGTCAAACTCTTGCCAAATGACCAACTCATCTTACTAGGTAGAAACAAGGAAAAGCTAGCACAACTCTACGGAAATCATCCTAATGTAGAATTGATTGAAATCGATATTACTGATGACTCGATCCTAGAAGATCTGGTAGCTGACCTCTATCTCCGTTATGGTAAAATTGATGTCTTAATCAACAATGCTGGCTATGGAATTTTTGAAGACTTTGATCAGATTTCTAATCAAGACATTCACCAGATGTTTGAGGTCAATACCTTTGCTCTGATGAATCTGTCTCGTCGTCTTGCGGCTCGTATGAAGGAGAGAGGAAAAGGGCATATCATCAATATCATCAGTATGGCAGGTTTGATAGCGACTAGCAAATCCAGTCTCTACTCAGCGACAAAGTTTGCAGCGATTGGATTTTCAAACGCTCTGCGCCTTGAACTCATGCCCTATGGTGTCTATCTAACGACGGTCAATCCAGGTCCGATTCGTACTGCCTTTTTTGACCAGGCAGACCCAGATGGCAGCTACCTCAAGTCTGTTGACCGCTTTCTACTAGAACCAGATGCAGTCGCTAGAAAGATTGTCAAAACCATAGGAAAAAACAAACGGGAACTCAATCTCCCACTTTTGCTCAATTTAGCCCACAAATTTTATACCCTCTTTCCTAAACTAGCTGATAAGTTGGCAGGGGGAATCTTTAATTATAAGTAAAAAAGTTCCTTATAAAGGGAACTTTTTTATAATATTATGTGACTTTCAGTCCGTCTCGCTCCGTCAGGTGCGAGACAAATAAACCACCCGCTATGCGGGTGCGCGTCGAAGGTTATACAAAAAAACTCCAAACGCGATACAATAAAGGTGTTCAAGCCAATTGTAAAGCGAAAGGAGAAAATATGGCACAAAAGGCACATAGTTTATCACACACAAAGTGGATGTGTAAATATCACATTGTGTTCACCCCTAAGTATAGACGAAAAATCATTTATAATCAATATCGAAGTAGTTTAGGCGAAATATTTCATCGTTTGTGCAGCTATAAAGGTGTTGAAATTATCGAAGGTCACTTGATGCCTGATCATGTACATATGTTAGTAAGTATTCCACCGAGGATAAGTGTTTCAAGTTTCATGGGGTATTTAAAAGGCAAAAGTGCACTCATGATGTTTGATAAACACGCTAATCTCAAGTACAAGTTTGGAAATCGGCATTTCTGGGCAGAAGGTTATTATGTGAGTACAGTGGGACTTAATGAAGCCACAATTAAGAAATATATTCAAGAGCAGGAAAAGCATGATATATCATTGGATAAATTAAGTGTAAAAGAATATGAGGATCCCTTTAGGGATAGTGGTAAGTAATGCGAACACCTCTTTGAGAGGTTTGTGAAGAGTCAAGAGCAATGAGGCTTGAACAACGTGAAAGCTAGCGTCTTTAGGCGCTGGCTGGTAATTTGGGCTTATAGCCCTGGTGCAAACCACCCGTTAGACGGGTGGTTATAATATTTAACTGAGTGTCAAAAATTGTTTGATTTTGTTTTAAAACTACATTCATATTTTTAGAATCCTCTACAAATTTTAGAAAAAACAATCAAAATTATGATTGTTTGTATTTAGGGTATTGAAATTCCCTATATTATTTTATAAAATAAGAGTAAAAGACTATGAAAAAGTAATACGCTTACAATGAAATGGAAGCGGTTACTAAAGGAGAATTTTATGGAAAAAGGCCATTGGAATCGTAAAAGAGTCTACAGTATTCGTAAGTTTGCTGTAGGAGCTTGCTCTGTCATGATTGGAACCTGTGCGGTTCTATTTGGAGGAAGTGTCGTTGGAGAATCACCAGTTTTCGCGGATGAAACTCCTATCACCCACACTGTGGAACAAGCAAAAGAGGAAAGTCCGGCAGTGGAGGAAAAAGAAAATCAAGCTGTAGCAGAGCACAAGGATGCTGCAAGTGTCGACCAAAGTCAAGCTGCTCCAATTGAAGCAAGCAAACCAGAGAAGAAAGAAGACGAACCTGTAGCTCCAAAAGAGGAGAAAGCGTCTCTAAAACCTGAAGAAACAGCTCCAAAGGTAGAATCTCAAGCTTCAAGTCAAGAAAAGCCTGTCAAGGAAGATTTGAAAGCTGCGACAAATGAAGAAGTGAATCAAATGATTGAAGACAGAAAAGTGAATTTTAATCAAAATTGGCACTTTAAGCTCAACGCAAACCCTAAAGAAGCTGTGAAACCAGATGCAGATGTGTCAACATGGCAAAAATTGGATCTCCCACACGACTGGAGTATCTTTAACGATTTTGACCATCAGTCACCTGCCCAAAACGAAGGTGGACAGCTCAATGGTGGTGAAGCTTGGTATCGTAAGACCTTTAAACTTGATGAAAAAGATCTCAAGAAGAATGTTCGTTTGACCTTTGATGGGGTCTACATGGATTCTCAAGTCTATGTCAATGGCCAGTTAGTGGGACATTATCCAAATGGTTATAACCAGTTCTCATACGATATTACTAAATACCTCCACAAAGATGGTCGCGAGAATGTAATTGCTGTCCATGCTGTTAACAAACAACCAAGTAGCCGTTGGTACTCAGGTAGCGGTATTTACCGTGATGTGACCTTGCAAGTGACAGATAAGGTTCATGTTGAGAAAAATGGGACAACCATCTTAACGCCAAAACTGGAACAACAGCAACACGGAAAGGTTGAAACTCATGTAGCCAGCAAAATTGTCAATACAGATGATAATGACCATGAACTTGTGGCAGAATATCAAATCGTTGAACGTGGAGGTCAGGCTGTGACAGGTTTGGTTCGTACAGCGAGCCGTACCTTAAAAGCACATGAATCAACAAGTCTTGATGCGATTTTAGAAGTTGAACAACCAAAACTCTGGACAGTTTTGAATGACAAACCTGCCTTGTATGAACTGGTTACGCGTGTTTACCGTGACGGTCAGTTGGTTGACGCTAAGAAAGATTTGTTTGGTTACCGTTACTATCATTGGACTCCAAATGAAGGTTTCTCTTTGAATGGTGAACGCATTAAATTCCATGGTGTTTCCTTGCACCATGACCACGGAGCGCTTGGAGCAGAAGAAAACTATAAGGCAGAATACCGTCGTCTCAAACAAATGAAGGAGATGGGCGTTAATGCTATCCGGACAACTCATAACCCTGCAAGTTCTCAGACCTTGCAAATCGCAGCAGAACTTGGTTTGCTGGTTCAGGAAGAGGCCTTTGATACGTGGTATAATGGCAAGAAACCATATGACTACGGGCGTTTCTTTGAAAAAGATGCCACTCACCCAGAAGCTCGAAAAGGTGAAAAATGGTCTGACTATGATCTCCGTACCATGGTCGAAAGAGATAAAAATAACCCAGCTGTCTTCATGTGGTCTATCGGGAATGAAATCGGTGAAGCCAACGGTGATGCACACTCACTTGCAACGGTTAAACGCTTAGTAAAAGTGATTAAAGATGTTGATACTACACGTTATGTCACCATGGGAGCAGATAAGTTCCGCTTTGGAGATGGTAGTGGTGGTCATGAGAAGATTGCCGAAGAACTCGATGCAGTTGGTTTCAACTACTCAGAAGATAACTACAAGAAACTTCGTGCGAAACATCCAAACTGGTTGATTTACGGTTCAGAAACATCTTCAGCAACCCGTACACGCGGTAGCTATTATCGTCCTGAACGTGAATTGAAACATAGCAACGGACCTGAGCGTCATTACGAACAGTCTGACTATGGTAATGACCGAGTTGGCTGGGGTAAAACGGCAACAGATTCATGGACCTTTGACCGTGACAACGCTGGCTATGCTGGACAGTTTATCTGGACAGGTACGGACTATATAGGTGAGCCTACACCATGGCACAACCAAAACCAAACTCCCGTTAAGAGCTCTTACTTTGGTATCGTAGATACAGCCGGTATTCCAAAACATGACTTTTATCTCTACCAAAGCCAATGGGTTTCTGTCAAGAAGAAACCAATGGTTCACCTTCTTCCTCACTGGAACTGGGAAAATAGAGAATTGGCATCGAAAGTCGAAGATGCAGATGGAAAAATCCCAGTTCGCGCCTATTCAAACGCTGCAAGCGTAGAATTGTTCTTGAACGGTCAATCTCTCGGAGTTAAGAAGTTCAACAAGAAACAAACCAGTGATGGTCGTACCTACCAAGAAGGTGCGAATGCTAAGGAACTCTATCTTGAGTGGAAGGTTGCTTACCAACCAGGTACTTTGGAAGCTGTAGCTCGCGATGAAGCTGGAAAAGAAATTGCACGTGATAAGATTACCACTGCAGGTCAACCAGCAGGTGTTCGACTCATCAAGGAAGAACATGCAATCGCAGCAGATGGAAAAGACTTGACATACATCTACTACGAAATCGTTGACAGCCAAGGAAATGTAGTACCAACTGCCAATAATTTGGTTCGTTTCCAATTGCATGGACAAGGTCAACTGGTCGGTGTCGATAATGGGGAACAAGCCAGTCGTGAACGCTATAAGGCGCAACCAGATGGTTCTTGGATTCGCAGAGCCTTTAACGGTAAAGGGGTTGCCATTGTCAAATCAACTGAACAAGCAGGTAAATTCACGCTGACAGCTCATTCGGATCTCTTGAAATCTGGTCAAGTAACAGTCTTTACTGGTAAGAAAGAAGGACAAGAAAAGACAGTTCTAGGAACAGAGGTACCAAAAGTACGTACTGTTATCGAGAAAGAACCAAAAATGCCGAAGACCGTCGCTTTTGTCTACAGTGATGGCAGTCGTGAAAAACGTCCAGTAACATGGTCTCCTGTAGATGTAAGCCAAGCTGGAGTTGTGACTGTTAAAGGTATGGCAGATGGACGTGAGGTAGAGGCTCGTGTCGAGGTTCTAGCAATTGCCAAAGAACTACCAACTGTTAAACGTGTTGCTCCAGGAACAGACTTGAGTGCTGTTGACAAATATGTTTCTATTGCCGTTACGGATGGAAGCGTACAAGAATACGAAGTTGATAAGTGGGAGATTTCGGAAGCAGATAAAGCTAAACTGTCAGTTGCAGGATCACGTATTCAAATGACTGGTCAACTGGGTGGTGAGACTATTCACGCTACCCTTGTGGTAGAAGAAGGCGAGGCTGCGGCACCTGCAGTACCAACTGTAACGGTTGGTGATGAAGCTGTCACAGGACTTACTAGTCAAAAACCAATGCAATACCGCACTCTTGCTTATGGAGCTAAGTTGCCAAAAGTCACAGCAAGTGCTGAAAATGCAGCTGTTACAGTGGTGCAAGCAAGCGCAGCAAACGGTATGCGTGCAAGCATCTATGTTCAACCAAAAGATGGTGGACCTCTTCAAACCTATGCAATTCAATTCCTTGAAGAAGCACCGAAAATTGACCACTTGAGCCTACAAGTAGAGCAAGCTGACGGTCTTAAAGAAGACCAAACAGTGAAATTGTCTGTACTCGCTCACTATCAAGACGGAACACAAGCAGTTTTACCAGCTGATAAAGTAAACTTCTCTACAAGTGGTGAAGGGGAAGTCGCGGTTCGTAAAGGAATGCTTGAGTTACATAAGCCAGGAGCAGTCACTCTGAAAGCGGAATATGAGGGAGCTTCAGGTCAAATCGCTCTCACTATCCAGGCCAATACTGAGAAAAAAGTAGCCCAATCTATCCGCCCAGTAAATGTAGTCACAGATTTGCATCAAGAACCTACTCTTCCATCAACAGTAACTGTTGAGTATGACAAAGGTTTCCCTAAAACTCATAAAGTCACATGGCAAGCTATTCCAAAAGAAAAACTAGACCGTTATCAAACCTTTGAAGTGCTAGGTAAAGTTGAAGGCCTTGACCTTGAAGCGCGTGCTAAAGTCTCTGTAGAAGGCATCGTTTCAGTTGAAGAAGTTAGTGTGACAACTCCAATCGCAGAAGCGCCACAATTACCAGAAAGTGTTCGTACCTACGATTCAAATGGTCACGTTTCATCTGCTAAGGTTACTTGGGACGCGATTGATCCAGACCAATACGCCAAGGAAGGTGTCTTTACAGTCACTGGTCGCCTAGAAGGTACGCAATTAACAACTAAACTTCATGTTCGTGTGTCTGCTCAAACTGAGCAAGGTGCAAACATTTCTGACCAATGGACCGGCTCAGAATTGCCACTTGCCTTTGCTTCAGACTCAAATCCGAGCGACCCTGTTTCAAACGTCAACGATAAATTGATCTCCTTTAATGACCGCCCAGCCAACCGTTGGACAAACTGGAACCGTAGTAATCCAGAAGCTTCAGTCGGTGTTCTATTTGGAGATTCAGGTATCTTGAGCAAACGTTCCGTTGATAATCTAAGTGTCGGATTCCATGAAGACCATGGAGTCGGTGCACCGAAGTCTTATGTGATTGAGTATTATGTCGGTAAAACCGTTCCGACAGCTCCTAAAAACCCTAGCTTTGTAGGCAATGAAGAACATGTCTTTAACGATCCAGCTAACTGGAAACCTGTTACAAATCTAAAAGCTCCTGCTCAACTCAAGGCTGGAGAAATGAATCACTTTAGCTTTGATAAAGTTGAAACCTATGCTGTTCGCATTCGCATGGTTAAAGCAGATAATAAGCGGGGAACTTCTATCACAGAAGTACAGATCTTTGCGAAACAAGTTGCAGCAGCTAAACAAGGACAAACAAGAATCCAGGTTGACGGTAAAGACTTGGCAAACTTCAACCCTGATTTGACAGACTACTACCTTGAATCTGTAAATGGAAAAGTTCCAGCAGTAACAGCAAGTGTTAGCAACAATGGTCTTGCGACTGTTGTTCCAAGCGTTCGTGAAGGTGAGCCGGTTCGTGTCATTGCGAAAGCTGAAAATGGTGACATCTTAGGTGAATACCGTCTATACTTCACTAAGGACAAAGACTTACTTTCTCGTAAACCAGTTGCTGCGGTTAAACAAGCTCGTTTGGTACAAGTAGGTCAACCGCTTGAATTGCCAACGAAGGTTCCGGTTTACTTCACAGGTAAAGACGGCTATGAAACCAAAGATTTGGCAGTGGAATGGGAAGAAGTTCCAGCAGAAAATCTAACAAAAGCAGGTCAATTTACTGTAAGAGGCCGTGTTCTTGGTAGTGACCTCGTTGCGGAGTTCACTGTACGAGTGACAGACAAACTTGGTGAAGCTCTCTCAGATAACCCTGACTATGATGAAAACAGTAACCAAGCCTTTGCCTCAGCAACTAATGATATTGACGACAGTTCTCATGACCGTGTAGACTATATCAATGACAGAGATCATTCTGAAAATCGTCGTTGGACAAACTGGTCTCCAACACCATCTTCTAACCCAGAAGTATCGGCAGGTGTGATCTTCCGTGAGAATGGTAAGATTGTCGAACGGACTGTTGCGCAAGCTAAACTTCACTTCTTTGCAGATAGTGGTACAGATGCACCATCTAAACTTGTTTTAGAACGCTATATCGGTCCAGAGTTTGACGTGCCAACCTACTATTCAAACTACCAAGCCTATGAATCAGGCCATCCATTCAACAATCCAGATAACTGGGAAGCTGTTCCTTATCGTGCGGACAAAGACATTGAAGCCGGTGATGAAATTAACGTTACCTTTAAAGCTGTGAAAGCCAAAGCTATGAGATGGCGTATGGAGCGCAAGGCCGATAAGAGTGGTGTTGCGATGATTGAGATGACCTTCCTTGCGCCAAGCGAATTGCCTCAAGAAAGCACTCAATCGAAGATTCTTGTAGATGGAAAAGAACTTGCTGATTTCGCTGAAAATCGTCAAGACTATCAAATCACCTATAATGGACAACGTCCAAAAGTGACCGTTCAAGAAAGCAATCAAGTAGCTTCAACAGTTGTAGATAGTGGAGACGATAGCCTTCCAGTACTTGTTCGCCTTGTTTCAGAAAGTGGAAAACAAGTCAAGGAATATCGTATCCAACTAGTCAAGGAAAAAGCAGTTTCTGAGAAAACAGCCCCTGCTATTCAAGAAGAAAATCCAAGTCTTGAGGTTGTCGAAAAGGAACTTGCCTTCCAGACTGTTGAAAAAGAAGATCCAAGTCTATATGTTGGTGAAAGCCGTGTAGAACAAGAAGGACAAGTTGGTAAGGAACGTATTCTTACATCTGTTAGCCTAGACGGAACTCGTGAAGAGAAACTCCGTGAAGTGATCCAGGCTCCTGTTAACCGGGTTCTTCTAGTTGGAACTAAGCGAGGTACAGCTCAACCACTTGATGGAGCTGCAGGTTTAGTTCATGAAAAACCAGAACTTCTGGTTGAAGAAGAGGCAATTGATTTCAAAGTTCAAGAACGTAAGACTGACAAACTTTATGTGGGTGAAAGTCGTGTTCTTCAAGAAGGTCAAAAAGGTGTTCGTATTCATCTAGTAGAAGTCGAAAACGGTAAGCGTACATTGAAAGAAACTTTTGATAAGATAGTTGCGCAAGATCGTATCGTGGAAGTAGGAACTAAACGTGGTACGGCTCAACCGCTTGATGGTGTCAAAGATTTGGTTCATCACAAGCCAGAGCTCCTAGTGGAAGAAGAGGAAGTTGATTTCCAAGTTCAAGAACGTAAGAACGATAAACTTCCAGTAGGGCAAACTCGTGTGATCCAAGAAGGCCAAAAAGGTGTACGTGTTCATCTCATCGAAGTGGACAATGGGAAACGCACTCTAAAGGAAACCTTTGATAAGGTAGCATCGCAAGATCGAATTGTGGAAGTGGGAACTGCTGTAGCACAAGAAGGACTAAATCCACAAGTTCCTGTCAATCCAGATGCGCACCAACTGGCTCAAACAGGAGCACAAACCCAAGGAGAAAAAGCGACACAAACTGAAAAAGGTCACCTTCCAAATACAGGAAGTGAGTCTCAGGTGTCAGCTTTAGCAGCAGGATTGGCTCTTTTGGGCTTAGGTGCAGGCCTTGCAGCTACTGCTCGCAAAAAAGAAGACTAAGTTTAGTTACAAGCTAAACTGAACAGGAAAAGGCCAGAGTGACGCTCTGGTCTTTTTCGTCTGAGTTGTAATAGTAAATAAATGTTTAGAATAGTCACTCCTATTCCAAATGGATTTTGCTCAAAATTCATAAAGTACTCTTCACACTTATAAAAAGAGAGGTCGCGTTTGAAAATAATTGATAAATATGCTACAATAGTAGGCACTGGTAATTTTTATAAATGATTTTTAATGAAAAAAATCGGATAAAATCCATTCAACTTTCGAAGGATCATGATCAGATGAGAAAGCGTAAAATTCCTTACCTTTCAGAGATTTGGTATGGGAATGGTTTTTTTAGATGTTAATCATGGTGACAGAGTTGATATACTTATAAAAATTTTAAGGATTAAGTAAATCCGTTTATGCATTTGATAATGTTCAAATAGAAAAAATGGAAGAACAGGTGTTCTCACATGAAAATATTCAAGGATAGAAGAGAAGCTCCAAGTAGATTTACACTCATGAGGTGCTCCTGTATTTCGTAGGTGAAATATCATGGAAAGCCAGTTAATCCTATCTTGTTTATCAGTGGGATAAGCCTGTTTTCTTGGATTGTCTTGCTATTATAATAGAGTGTGAACATTACTATAACTCGGTGGCAGTACTTGCCAAATATAAAGAATAAAGGATGACAGATGAAACATTTCGGTCTTAAGCAACAGAAACGAACAAGTATTTTTTCCCGAAGAGCAATTTTTACAATCTTTGTATTGGCCATTTATATATTAGGACGGCATATCTTGCTTCCAGGATATAATAGTAGTATGGAAGCTTTACAGATTAAGGAGCAAAATCCGCTGGCCTACTTTTATTCTTTAGCCGGGATTGATGTTTCTCGAGTTTCTGTATTTTCTTTAGGACTAGGTCCTTGGATTACGACGATGATCGTTTGGCAGGTTATCAATTTAAACAAAAGTTGGAATATCCAATCATGGTCTCCCAAAAAGACAGATTTTTTTCAAAAAATCTTAACATTGATTTTTGCACTTTTGCAAGGGATAACCATTATGTACAAGGCTTATAGTGGGAATGCCCGTTTCTTACTTCTGGTTGATGATTGGATATACAATGCGGCAATTTTGACAACAGTAGTGACAGGAAGTTTTATCATTATCTGGTTATCAGGTTTGAATACTCGTAAAGGAGTAGGTGGTTCCACAATCGTTATCATCTCTGGAATTTTGTTACAGTTTTCCAATCATTTAGTGGTACTGATAGGAGAATCTCTGGAATCTATACAGGGTGGAGTGGTTCTAGTAGTTGCTGCTTGTGCTTACTTGTTGCTTACTTATATTGCAGTAGTCTGCGAGAGAGCAGAGGTGCGTCTGCCTTTAAACAGAATTATGCTAAGTAGTCGCTATTATGAAAAATCTTACCTGCCAATCAAGTTTATTCCATCTGGTGGGATGCCGATTATGTATGCTTCAAGTGTGATTATGCTCTTTCAATTAGTGTTAGATTTGTCGGGGCACGGATTTGCGTCTAACGTTGGAAGTTTATTTGACTTCACAAAACCACTTAGTTTGCTCTTTTATCTCGTTGCCATCTACCTTCTAGCTGTTTTGTTTGCTTATATTAACTTGGGACCTGAAGAGACCGCCAAACAGTTGCAACGTCAAGGGGAATATTTTGACTATATTCAACCAGGGAAAGAGACCTTAAAAGTTTTAAAACATTATATTTCCTTGCAATCCAATATAGGAGCCATCTACCTAATCGTCTATGTAAGTTTTCCCTATTTTATTAACTTCTTTTTGCCGCTGCCAAGTCTGCTATTGACTTTACCAAGCACTTTGGTCATCTTAGTTAGTATGTTCATGCCTCTGCGTGAAGAAATACGTATTTTAAGAATTGGGACTTATTATCATAAAGAATTAGAACTCAAAGGAGAATAAAGGTAAATGTTTTACTTTGTACCATCTTGGTATCAACAAGATCGGAAATGGTATTCGACTACTCTGCCTTTCCATTACATATCTAAAAATATGATGTTTGATGATGCGGTCAATTTGTTGCGCATGTTTCAACAGTCAGGAGAAGATAATAAAGCTCTGATTTTGAATTATTCACCCCACATCCGAACTTTCTTTTATCAACAAAGGATACTGTCAGAGACCATGTGGAATCTCTTTGACACCATACAAGGTTTGACAGATGCGCCAGTGAGAAAAATTTGCCTAGCTGATTTAAAATGGCCACAGGGAGTGGAATTCTTTTATACCCCCTTTCTCGTGGATGCTTATTTAAATCAGGAGCATTATGCTCGGATTAATTTCACAAAAACGGGTAATCTTTTTGACATTACCTACTACGATGGTGGGCAGATCAATTATCAGCTAATCTTTGATGACCGTGGTTTTGTCTCAAGCATTATTTATTTTGAAAATGATCAGCCTTATTATCAGGATTACTTAAATCTGCAAGGTGTATGGCAATTCAGAGAGTTTTTGACGATGGATAATCATCAGGTGATTATCAATCCTGAAGCTCAAGAACAATTTGCCAAAGAAGTTTATCGTGATATTGAAGAATTGGTTAGTGAAAAACTGGCTCAGTATTTAGCCTCGGTTTTGACCAAGGATGATACCATTGTTGTTTCAGCAGATGTCCAACACAATCATTTTTTCCAAAAAATTAAGGAAGAGTACAATGTAATCTTGTCATTTTTTGGTGAGCGGTATCCGATGGATGAGACAGAACGTCTGCTAGCCGATTTAGAAGGCACACCTTTCTTTGTCGTAGATAGTCTCAATAAAATTGACAAAATTGAAAATGATGTGGACTTAGAACAGCTACCAGGCTATTATGAAATTCCACCCTATGATACCCATCTGAACTTGGGGCATAGTCAAAGAAAGAAGGAATTGATCATCTATGTCAACTATGACAATTTACCAGAGGATCAGATCCAATATATCTTCACGACCTTGTTTGACCTGATGCTAAAACATGAGTGGATTGACTTGCTCATCGGGACACAGAATCAGGATTATGGTAGAGAGGCTTATGTGAGACAAGTCATTGAGGGGTATTTAGCGCTCAACCCAAAGTATGAGTTCAATTTGATTTTTGTTGAAAAGAACAAAATGGCCATGGGGGCAGATCCGACCTTAAGCGAGGAGGATGAGATCCTGAGAGAACGACTTGATATCGCGACCATTCATAGTGATACGGATTTGGCAAAAGCGTTAAAATATGTTCGGATCATTCTTGACTTGGGGAGCCCAGCCGATGTGCTGACTCAAATTGCAGGTATCAGTGGGGGAATTCCTCAGGTCAACTTATACAGTTCTTCTTATGTAAAACATGGCGAAAATGGCTGGATTTTAGAGGATATCTCCCAGTTCGCCGATGCGCTCATGTATTATCTCACAGATTTGGAGCATTGGAATAAGTCCTTGGTGCATTCAGTCAAGAAGATTGAGCAATATACAAGGGGAGAAATTGTTGAGATGTGGAAGAATACCATAAAGGGATTAAAAGAAAATGAAGAAAATTAGTGTTCTACAAATTGCTGATAAAAATTGGCAGGAACAATATGAAATTCCTAGTAATATACAATGGACCTATGTCAAACCAGAAGATGTTGTCTCTCTCTTGCCTGAAGATATTGGAATTTTAAATAAACGTGACGAGTCGGATACAGGTAAGAACAAGAATAAGAAGCAAAACAAAAATGCTGTAAAACCCTTTGAGGTGGTCTTAGTAGATACCGAGGAGCATTTAGATTATGTCACAGTTTTGGATAGTATGATTCAGGTCTACCGCTTGTTTTACCACGAGCGTTGTAAGATTACCACACAGACCTTGGAGCGTTTTCTTGCGCGGAAGAAGGCGGTGAAAACTACTTTTGAAGATCCAGAACAGATGCTTCATATTTTTTCACGTGGTTTTTTTACCAAACAGAGTGGAACGAAACTAAGTGTCAATGAGTTGATTGTTAATCCTTCGTTTGCAGGTCAGGTTGACTATGAGGGCACTAACTACCTTCGTTTGTGTGGTCAGTATGGTGAGGACTATCAGACTATTGCGACCTATCAATACAATGTTTATTTGAAATCAGATGTTCCTACAGATTTGTGGCCAGAGTTTAGAGTTTCTGAAGGATGCTCGCTCCGCTATGTTATCAAGGGCTACCCACTTACAGATGCTCCTATGCAGGAATGGGTTTACGATGAAACGAATTTTGACAAGTCCTTGGTTCTGGATGTTAATGAAACTTACTATTTGAGTGTTAGTATCCAAGCAAAAGGGCAAGGAATTGTCAAAATCGGCCCCTGCCACTATCGAGACTCTCACTTGGGTTATGGCGACTTGTTGGTTGGGGGTAATCGTATTGTTGATAAAAACCGAGAGGAACTGATTTATTTCTTCCATCCTGGAGATTTGAAACCACCTCTCAACGTCTATTTTTCAGGTTATCGTCCAGCAGAAGGATTTGAGGGATACTGGATTATGAACAAGCTAGGTTCCCCTTTCTTGTTGATTGGTGATCCACGTTCTGAAGGGGGAGCTTTCTATCTAGGTTCAGAAGAGCTGGAGCAGAAGGTCGTTCAGGTTATTCATGATTGTTTGGACGAATTAGGATTTACAACTGACCAGCTCAACCTATCAGGCTTATCAATGGGAACCTTCGGTGCTCTGTATTATGCCTCCAAATTGGAGCCTCATGCAGTCATAGTCGGAAAACCCTTGGTTAATTTGGGAGATGTGGCTGAAAACGAGTCAACCATTCGTCCAGGTGGCTTTCCGACCTCCTTCGATTTAGTTTATCGATTGACAGGGAAGCTATCGGATGAGGGAACGGCGCAACTAAATGAGCGCTTCTGGAGTTCCTTTGAGGCGGCTGATTTTTCAAAGACCAAGTTTATCATGTCCTATATGTATCAGGATGACTATGATATGACAGCCTACCCAGACATGCTAGAGGAACTAGGACAACGGGATTACCGAGTGAGTATCATTAGTAAAGGCCTGACTGGACGACACAATGATGACACAACAGGTATTGTTGAATGGTTCTTTAACCAATATAAAACACTATTAATGAATAGTTTTGAAAGGGAGTTTAAATCGTGAGATACGAGGAAGAAGTCTATTTTGCTTATTGGGATATGCAAAGTGTATCTCAGTATCTATACGGTTCATCTGTCAAACTGTTAGACGGTGGTTATGTTTTGTATGAAAACCAGTTCATGCCTTCGGGGACAGTTATTCATGAATGGCATTCTCAAGCAAATTATCAAGCGATGCGCAATACAAATCAACTACCTGAACTGAAACGTGGTCAAAATTACATTTTTGGCAGTTACATTGAAACGCTACCTGAAAATTCGACCTATATAAAGATTGAATTTAAGGATGCCCGAGATGAGGAAATCTCTAATCAAATCATCAAGCAAGATGAACGCTTGAGTGTTTGCATTCCTGATAACACCCATCATTATAAAATTCAATTAGCAAGTTCGGGTTGTCATCGTTTCTTGTTTGAAGGTATTTATATTGCTGAAGAAGGTGTGGCAGACTATACAGTAGATCGTTATTGGATTTCAGACCTGCTTTATAAAGATGCTGAGAAAGATACTGTTTACGTTTGCTTTACTGAACCTGACCTCAATCGGACAGGCTACATACTTGACAATGTTCGTAAACATTTTTCAAATCTATTGATAGTAAATTCCTCTTATAAGGAAGCTCTCTTGTATATGGAAAAAGATTTTCATGAGACCTTGCTTAGAAGGATTGAAAGCCTATCACAAGAATATTCTTTTGAAAAAGTTGCCTTTGTTGGCTATGGTGCGATTTCAAATATCGCAGCCTTACTTTACTCCAAACAATTTGAAAATTCTTATGCTTTGGTGACAGATAAATTCTTACCAGAGTTGGATTATCAGCGTTTACTGGAGCGCCATCGCAAGCGGGTGAACTGTCCTGTTTTTAAGGAATTGTTATTGCATAGGTTTAATCCGACTAGAGTACGAGAATATGCAAATTCCAAGGCTAGGCCACGGGAACTAGCCCATATTGACTATTTATTAGACCAGTCATTTTTACTTCAAGAAATCGACTTGGAGAAAACTGAAGAGTGGATGAGAGAAAATGAAACCTAAAAAATTAAATTTGGTCAACTCCTATAAATTAAGGCGTTACGAAAAAATCTTAGATAAGGTCAACAAACTATCCGACACTTATGCGGCTATGACAGACGAAGAACTGCAATCCAAAACAAAATGGTTTAAAGACCGTCTTTCTGGAGGAGAAAGTTTGCAGGATATTTTACCTGAAGCATATGCAACCATTCGTGAAGCAGCCAAGCGGAAATTGGGTCTCTATCCGTACGATGTTCAAATCTTAGGTGCTTTGGTCATGCAAGACAATCAAATTGCCGAGATGAGAACGGGGGAAGGAAAGACCTTGACAGCTATTCTTCCCTTATATTTGAACGCCTTGACGGGCAACAGTGCGATTTTGGTTACAGCCAATGACTACTTAGCGTTGCGTGATGCCAAACAGATGAAACCAGTATTTAATTTCTTAGGAATGACAATTGGGGTAGGCGTTTCAGAAAATCCAGCAAAAAGGCTTAAAGTTCCAGAAAAGCAACGAGTGTATAAAAATGATATCGTTTATACAACGCATAGTGCTCTGGGATTTGACTACCTAGAAGAAAATTTGGCGACATCTAAGTCAAAGAAATTCTTACCCAAATTCTATTTCTGTTTGGTTGACGAGGTGGATGCTGCCTTGTTAGATAGTGCCCAAATGCCTCTGATTATTTCAGGTTCACCACGGGTTCAGTCCAATCTATTTGTAACTTGTGATGAATTTGTCAAGACCTTAAAAGAGGGCGAGGATTTTAATTTAGACTCTACTCGGACTTCCGTATGGTTGACGAGAAAAGGAGTAAAAGAAGCAGAAATTTATTTTCGTGTTCAAAATGTCTATGATCCAAACAATCACCAATTAATCCGGCAAATTAATCTAGCTTTAAGAGCCAACTATCTATTTGAGAAAGACCGTAAATACACAGTTGAAAATGGTGAAGTCAAGCTAATGGATGAAGCAACAGGGCGTCTCTTGCAAGGAAATAAACTCCAATCGGGCTTGCACCAAGCTTTGGAAGCTAGAGAGCGCGTCAAGATTTCTTTAGAAACACGCTCTATGGCCTCTATTACCTATCAAAACTTGTTTAAAATGTTCCCTAAATTAGCGGGAATGACTGGTACGGGTAGGGTTTGTAAGGATGAATTTAGAGAAGTTTATGATCTGGGTGTGGTGGTTGTACCCACTAGAAAACCAAATAAACGGATTGATTATCCAGATGAGATTTATCTCACGATTCCACAAAAACTGTATGCTTCATTAGAGTACATCAAAGCTTTACATAGTAAAGGACAGCCAGTCTTGATTGCAACGGGTTCAGTAGGAATGTCAGAAATCTACTCCATGCTCCTACTCCGAGAAGGAATCGCCCATAATGTCTTGAATGCCCATAATGCGGCGAAAGAAGCAGAAATGATCGCTCAGGCTGGTAGGCGTTTTGCTGTAACTGTGGCAACCTCTATGGCAGGTCGTGGAACGGATATCATCCTAGAAAAAGGAGTTGCTGAACTAGGAGGACTTGCAGTCGTTGGGACAGAGAGAATGGCCAGTGAGCGGGTTGACTTACAGCTCCGAGGTCGTGCAGGTCGTCAAGGTGCCCCAGGACTGAGTAAATTCTTTGTATCCTTAGAAGATGACTTGATTACAAAATCGGGAAGTAAGTGGATTAACGATTACTACCAAAGAGAAATTGCTAAGCCAGAGGAAAAACAGAAAACGCGCTTGACGTCTTTGCGTATCAAGTATGAGGTAGAAGAAGCCCAGAAAAACAGCGATAATTCTGGAGCTGCTTCAAGACGTTCAACAGAGCAGTATGACGAAAGTATTCGTATTCAACGGCAGATTATTTACAGTAAGCGAAATAAGATTATCGCACATCCAGATTTTACTTTGGATTATTTCTTATCTGTTTTATCAGATGCCATGGATGACTACACGAAGAAAAATCCATTTAAAGAGCAAGCAGACTTATACCGCTTTGTTTTGGATAACATTAGTTATTACTGTGAGGATATTCCAGCAGATTTAGATGTAACAGATCTACAACAAGTTAAAAAGTTTTTATCTAGCCTTCTTATTGCAGAGTACCAGAATAAGAAGGAAAGAATTCAGGATCCAGAAATATTTGACCAGTTCCAACGTATCGTGGTTTTAAGAGCGGTTGATGATTGCTGGGTTGAGCAGGTTGATTATTTACAACAATTCCAAAGTTTAGTTATTAGTCAAGGATATGCTCAAAAAAATCCTGTATTTGAGTTTCATAAAGAAGCTTTTGAATCATATAAAAAAATGAATGCAGATATGAATCTCAACATTGTAAAAAATATGGCGCTTAGTTATATTGATATTAATCACAAAGGGGAATTGGAAGTCTTTTTTGGCTAATATTTTGACAGATTGGGCTCCAGGCTTTATAATGGTAGTAATCTAACAGTATTCGGGAGAAAAAATCATAATATGAGCAAAAATAAAAAAGAAGAGTTATCAGGCTTTCAACGCTTCGTATCAAAGTTCAAGCGATTGGTTGAAGAAGATGATAACGACCATCGTTCGTATGGAACCAGCTCAAAGCCTACTAGCAGAAAAATGAGAGAACAGAAACAAATCGTAATGAAAGCTACTGAGGACTTTGAATTGCCAGTAGAATCTGTTTCTGTCATGGAAGTTTTGGAAGCTTTTCAGGAGCAAAATAGTTTGGGTATGGCTGATTTGATAAAAAATGTTAGTCAAAGTTTGTCAACCAGCGCACTTTCTTCACTTAGCACTTCTGTTGCAGAATCTTACAGTGAGTCTTACAGTCAGAGTATTTCTGAAAAAGGAAGTTCCCTTCGTAAGTCCATGTCAAATGACAACTCACTCAGTGCTTCTCGTTCAGAGTCAGAGTCTCTTTCTCAGAGTGCCAGTATTTCTGTATCAGAGGAAATAACAATCCACTCAGTTAAAGGATCTATCAACCAAGACAGTCTTGCTCCTGCATCTGTGAGTACGAGTTCTTTCTTAAGTGAGATTAGTGAGTCCACCCAAGAATCTGCTGAAATTTCATCTAGTCAAACTAGTTCAGAGTTAGTGCCAAATAGCCAAATTACTGAAGAAGCTGCTGTTCAAAGTGAGAGTATTTCTGAATTTGAAGCAGAATCCTTGACCTATAGCATCAGCCACTCAACAAGTGAATCTCTGAGCGCTTCAGAGTCTGAATCCATGAGTACTAGCTTCTTAGTAAGTGAATCTCTTAGTGCTTCAGAGTCCGAATCCATGAGTACTAGTCTCTCGGCAAGTGAATCTTTGAGTGAAATAGCTAGTCTTTCGGACAGTAAATCTTTAAGTGAGTTCGAGTCGAGCTCTTTAAGCGAAACCGAATCCTTGAGCAAGTCAGAGTCCTTAAGCCATGCTAAATCTTTAGCATTGAGTGAATCCATTTCCCATCTTTTCTCTGAATCTGAGTCAATTCGTGCTAGTCAGAGAGAGTCTGAGTCCCTTAGTTATAGTTTGTCCTTGTCGGAGTATTTTGAGCAAAGTCTGAGCGTACGTAAATCTGAGTCAGTATCTGAGAGTAAGAGTACAAGTCTTTCCCAATCTCTTAGTGTTTCGGAATCCATCTCTGTTAGTGAATCGGAATCAAGATCCCTAAGCAAAAGTGCAAGTCTTTCTGAGTCTAAGTCTCTAAGCGAATCGGAATCAGCCTCTTTAAGTGAAAGTCACAGCCATTCCCAATCACTATCTATCAGTGAATCGGAATCAAAATCCCTAAGCAAGAGTGCTAGTCTTTCTGAGTCTGAGTCTAAGTCTCTGAGCGAATCGGAATCAGTCTCTTTAAGTGAAAGTCAAAGCTATTCTCAATCTCTCTCTATCAGTGCATTAGAATCAAAATCCCTAAGCAAGAGTGCCAGCCTTTCTAAGTCTAAGTCTCTGAGCGAATCGGAATCAGTCTCTTTAAGTGAAAGCCAAAGCTATTCTCAATCTCTCTCCATCAGTGAATCGGAATCAAAATTCCTAAGCAAGAGTGCGAGTCTATCTGAGTCCAAGTCTATAAGTGAATCGGAATCAATCTCCTTAAGTGAAAGTCAGAGTCTTTTCCAATCGGAGTCTATCGCCTATAGTGACCATAGTGTATCCGAGTCTGCCTATAGTGTGCACACAGGACATTTATCAAAACCACTAGAAACAGATGCGGATCAATCAATTTACATAGAGAAAACACGGGAAACTAGGATTGTGGAAAGTGACAAGGTTTCAGCGGGGAAACGACTATCTCAACTCAATATCCTTGCTGGACAAGCGGAAGCTAGAATGAGAGCAGAAGAGTCGGTCTCAGACGCAGGTTTGCAACATGCTTTTGACTATCTTGCAAGATCTTCCAAGAATTCTAAGAATACAGATTCGAAAATAACAGAACAGCCATTCCATCGATTGCTAAGATCAGGTTCACAATCCATCACTCGTGACTTTAAAAATGTTGCCAATGAATTGTCAAGCTTGGCTACCATCACTCAAAATAAGGAAGAGAAACGGTAATTCAAAAGAGTCTTTGATTTTGCAATCATCACAAGAAAATATACCAAAAATAAATAAAAAGGAGTCACCATGATTAGAAATATTATATCAAATAGTGGGAAAGGTTTAGGAACTACAGATGTCCTTCCAGTTAGTGAATTTCGCGGGGAAGTGATGAATGGAGAAATTGACTACAAAACAGTTCCGCTAGGAGCCTATGATTTGCTAGGACAGTCTGCCCTAGTGAGTCCAAAAAATTATATCGAGGATCTAGATTTGATCCAATCCATGGGTTTTAACGCCTATCGCATCTCCATTTCTTGGGCTCGTATTTTCCCAAGTGGAGAAGAGTTGCAACCAAATGAAGCAGGTTTGAAGTACTATGAAAGTATCATTGATGAAGTTCTGAAAAAAGATATTGAACCGATTGTCACACTCAGTCACTTTGATGTTCCTCTCAACCTATATGAAAAGTATGGTGCTTGGAAAAGTCGCAAGATGATTGAACTTTTTGAGCGCTACGCAGAAGCTGTTTTCCAATATTTCAAAGATAAAGTAAAATTTTGGATTACTTTCAACGAATTCAATATTTTACACCACCTACCATTTTTGGGTGGAGGGCTATTGATTGAAAATGGTGATAACCGTGACCAGTTGATTTGGCAAGCGGCTCATTACCAATTAGTTGCTTCTGCTCGTGCAATCAAGATTGGGAAAGCAATCAATCCAGAATTCCAATTTGGAGGTATGCTCGTAGTCAGCCAAAACTATAGTCAGCAAACAGACAATGCTATTGATGCGATGGAAGCAGAAGTTAAGAATCGTGAAAACTACCTCTTTACGGATGTGCAAGTTCGTGGTTACTATCCAAACCATTTCTTGCGCCGCTTGGAGCGTGAACAGATCGCCTTGGATATCGAAAACGATGACCTCTTTGTCTTGAGAGATGGCAAGGTTGATTTTGTAAGCTTCAGTTACTATACATCAAGCAACTCTCAGGAAGTCTTTATCAACAAATACGCAAAAGACGATGTTAATCGAAATCCAATTGACCCAGTAGGTCTTCGTCTTGTGATGAATAATCTTTATGACCGTTACCAAAAACCACTCTTTGTCGTAGAAGATGGACTTGTACTAGATGATCCAAACAGCACAGCGACAGAAGAATTAAAAGTAAATATTCAAGAGATTGTGAAGACGGTTGAATACGATGGTGTTGAACTCCTTGGTTATACTCCTCTTAGCTGGGTAGAACTTGATTTTTAAAATAGAAGGACCCATGCTAGAGTTGCTATATTTCTAATCTTGAATGGTGATTCAGATAGTCACTTTTTATGAACAAGCCTGAAGGAGTTCTTAGTACATCCTGTCAGGCTTTTTTCTTAGAAAAAATGAATATGTCGCCTTGGTGGAATGATTCCTGTGTCCTTTTATAAAATACGAATATTTCGCGAGAAGCTTTATAAAATAATGGTAATACGTGTTATTTTATGCTACAATGAGTAATGTGGTGTATATTAGATAAATAAAGAATAGAGGGAGTAAAATGAGACTGAAAAAAACATTGTTCGGTAACTATCGTGCCAAGGAAGTCGAAGCCTGTATCGAATCCTTGGAGGAGGGATTTGATCGTGAAATTCAGAAAAAGAATGAAAAAATCGAATCTCTTCGTAAAAAAATCGACTCTATGAAGAATCAAGAAAAAGAAATCGGTGAAGCGGTTGTCTATGCAAAATCACTTGTCATTGAGGCTCACGAGAAAGCAGAAAAAGAAGCTAAAGAAGTGCTAGAAAAGGCTCAAAAAGATTACTTAGATACACGAGAATCCATTCTTGAAGAAATCGACACCCTGACGAAAAAACGGATCGAAGCCGAAAAACTCTATAATCTACAAAAAGAAAAGATCAAAGATATCATCAGTCGCATTGATGATCTTCTTGACACGGGTGACGCGGATATAAGAGTGGGCAGTGCTGAGAAAGAAGCCCAAAAATTATGGAAAGAAATCAACTTACCTAAACAAGATGTTAAAGAGGAGGAGATCCAAGAGTTTAAGAAGAAATCTGCTGACATGGAGAAACCTCTGGCTAAAACGGGAACGGACAGCACCGTTTCTGTCAGCTATATCTCGTCTCGTATGAGATCTAAGAAAAAAGAAGGGGATCGAGAAGAGAAAAAAGGAAAAAGTATAAAGCGCCTTTCTAGAATAAAACAGGACAACTTTTTATAAGAGGAATATGATTTATGACGATTTATAATATCAATTTGGGAATTGGCTGGGCGAGCAGTGGTGTAGAGTATGCGCAGATCTATCGTGCCAAATTGCTTCGCAGTGTAGGCTTAGAGGCAAAATTCATCTTTATGGATTTTATTTCAGCTGACAATATTGAACATTTAACCAAGAATATTGGCTTTGAGGACTCTGAAATTATCTGGCTTTATCAGTATTTTACAGATGTCAAGATCGCTCCAACGACTTACACTTTGGCGCAGGTTTTAGAAAGTTTTGACGAAGAACCAGTTGAAATCATCCGCAATGTTGACAATAAAACCATCCGTGTTATCTTTGAGAACGATGATTTTGTGACTTGTTATGCCTGTGATATGGACAAGGAGTTGATTGAGCGAGCAGAGATTGTTTCACGTGGTTGCTTGATCCAAAAAGAATACTACACTTATACTAAAAACTTTATCGAATACTACAGTCCTGTTGACGGGCGTGCTCGGCTATATCAACGGACTTGGCTCAATGAAGATGGTAGCACGGCTTATGAAGAGATCATCGATGAGGTAGATGGTAAGCAAGAAACCCAAGTTTATCGCTTCCCAGACCATGTTTTCTACTCCAAGCAAGAATTTGTCGCGCACTTCATGAGATGCTTAGCCTTGACGGACAAAGATTTGCTGATTTTGGATAGAGAGACAGATATCGGTCAATCCATCTTTGCCAATAAAGGGGATGCAAAACTAGTCGTTATCGTCCATGCAGATCACTTCAGTGAAAATCCTGCGGAAACAGACTATATCCTATGGAACAACTACTACGAGTACCAGTTTGAATACGCAGCAGATGTAGACTATATCATCAACTCAACCGACGCTCAGACAGAATTGCTCAAAGAACAGTTTGCTAAATACACAGACATCAAAACCAAAGAAATTTTGACTATTCCTGTCGGGAGCTTGGACAAGTTGCGTCAGCCAGAAGGCGAGCGCAAGCCATTTAGCTTAATCACAGCTTCGCGCTTAGCTAGTGAAAAACACATTGACTGGTTGGTTCGTTCAGTAGTGAAAGCCCACGAGCAATTACCAGAAATCACTTTTGACATCTATGGTACAGGTGGAGAAAGAGCCATGCTGGAGCAGTTGATTCATGATTTAAATGCAGAAGATTATATCCATTTGATGGGGCATCATCACATGGCTGAGGTTTACAAAAACTACTCTGCCTACCTAGCAGCCTCAACGAGTGAAGGATTTGGTTTGACCCTGTTAGAAGCAGTTGGCTCTGGTCTACCAATCATCGGCTTTGATGTCCGTTATGGAAATCCAACCTTTATCCGTGATGGAGAAAATGGTTACCTGATCCCTGAGGCTCGTCCAAATGATTTAGATGCGATGACGACAGAGTATGCAGAAAAGATTGTTCAACTGTTTACGCAGCATTCTCAAGACGACTTATCTCGTGTCTCTTATGAGGTCGCAGAACCCTATCTTGATGAACACATCGCCCAACGTTGGTACGATCTAGTTCAATCTGCTCAGACTAAGTAGGATTCAGAAAAGAAAGGCATAAACGTTATGATTTGTTTATTTGAACGCTATGATCAAGAAAGTTTTGATTTGTTACGTTCACTAAAAACGGCTGGGCTTGATTGTCCTGTTGTTGTTGTCCAAGACGATGGCTATCTTGCACCAGATGTAGAGTCACCCTATAGTTATTTCACAGGTGATCTTGATGTGACAGAAGGTCGTGCCATCTACTTTAACTTGGTTCCAAAGCCTCATCTCTGGGAGATTCGCTCGAGTAACTCTAGCGGTGAAATCTTGGATATGGGCAAGAAACGTGCGAATATTTTCTATCGCCAGCCCACCCATGAAAGACGTGTACGTGCTGTCGAATGGCTAGATGAGAAGGGGAATGTTCGAGCAGCAGATATTTACAATCGCAAGGGACGTCTCTTTGCTCAGATATCTTATGACCAGAATGAACGTCCGACTCATACACGCTATTTTGACCAAAATAATGTGACCGTGATTATGGAAAACCATCTGACAGAGGATATCATCCTAACGGTAGAAGGAAAACGTCACATTTTCAAGTCCAAAGAAGAATTTGTAATCTTTTATCTTCAGTATCGTGGTTATGATACTGATCGGATCATCTACAATTCCCTAGCGACTCCATTCTTGGTTGCAGTTAGATTGACTCCGAAAAATGCTCCTGCTGAAGACCTCCTCTTCTGGCAAGAGCCTATCAGAGATGATCTACCAGGCAATATGAAAGTTGCTATCCAGAACCCTGATCGCAATATCCGTATCGCTGTGCAAGACAAACAAGTCTATGACAAGATTTGTAGCATTGTTGCACCAGAAGAGAAAGCCTATTTCCAAAATGTAGGCTACCTCTATCACTACAAACGTCTTAACAATATGAAGCCAGAAGCCTTGATTTTGACCAATAGTGACCAACTGGAACAAATCGAGTCTCTCTTGACACAACTGCCAAATGTGCATTTCCACATTGGAGCGATTACAGAGATGTCCAGTCATTTGATGGAGTTGAACCACTATGCCAATGTTTCACTCTATCCAAACATCCGTCCTTCTCAGGTCGATGAACTCTTTGCTCGTTGCGACCTCTATCTAGACATCAATATCAGCGACGAAATCCTCGATGCTTGTCGGACGGCCTTTGAGAACAACATCCTGCTTCTCGGATTTGATACTACTTGTCATACCCAGCGTTTCATTGCACCAAATCACATCTATCCAGTGGAGCAAGTATCAGCAATGGTTGGCAAGATCCAAGGCGTTCTTTCGCATCCATCTGAGATGGAGGCGGCCCTTGCTAAGCAAAAACAAGCAGCCAATCAGGCTAGCCTGGAGCAATACAAGGCTATTTTGTAACCATATCAGATTAGGGCTTGTTTTCGTTGAAAGCAAGTCCCTTTATACCGTTTAGGAAAGGAGGAGAGAGATGGCGGATAAGGAAAATGGAATCCTGCAAGAACACATACAAAAAAAGCTAGATGATCGTCAAAAACCTGTGAAAAGA
Source organism: uncultured bacterium (assembly GCA_963528645.1). Taxonomy (GTDB): domain Bacteria; phylum Bacillota; class Bacilli; order Lactobacillales; family Streptococcaceae; genus Streptococcus. The sequence goes on along the minus strand of CAURVH010000005.1, from coordinate 2,193 downwards.
GAAAAGCAAGAATTTAATATCATTATCGTTTTGGGTGGCATTCTCTTTCTCGTGACTCTGCTAGTCACGCTCATCATGCAGTTGAGAGGATCCTTTTAGCCTAGGTGCAGCTCAGAGAAATCATTTCCTGTCATCTTTGACAGTTAGAAACAGCATTTGCTGGCAAATGCCCAAATTTAGAAGGGGACTAAATCGGTCCTCTTCTTTTTCTGTTTTACATAATAATATACGTTTATTCACCTTTTTGTGGCTCTTGATTGGTTGGAAAATCCGCAACATGCAAACGCTTGTAACATTGATATAAAAGCAGGTAAAAAAAACAGTAAATAATTGAAATAGAAGACATTTTTTGATAAAATGTGCAATGGAATATGCTAGACTTAAATGAGAGGTATATTCCACTTGGGATATGTTTTTCTCTGGAGACTAGTGGGGAACTGAAACTGACTGCGGTTGCCTACCAGCTTTACTTTGAGAATGACAGTGCACTTTATCGCCCTTTGTTAATGATCATGAGGTTAACAAAGAGGAGGATTTTTTTCAAAAAAGAAAGGAATAAAATGTTTCGAAGTAAAAAATTTAACAAAGATTTCGAGATCGTAGATGAGAAAAAGCGCTACAAGCTTTACAAGTCGGGTAAAAACTGGGTGAAAGCCTCCAATTCCCAACTAGATCTCTTTCGTATCGGTGGGATGGGAGAAGTTGTTTCGACAAGCCTATCCGACACTGAAGAACTTGACCACGCTCATCTCAATGTCAACACGCTTGCGGGTATAGGGGCCATCTTAGCCGCCGGGGCCGCAGGTTTTGTTGCAACACAAGAGCAAACTGTATACGCAGATGAAACATCTGAGTATAAAGAAACTGGTAAGGCAGTAATCGCAAGTGAACCTCAAGCTGATGCGACAACTGAAACCAGCAGCAACCCAATCATCGCCCAAGCACAAGCAGAAGTAAAAGAGGCGCAAGCAGAACAACAATCTGTATCCGCTTCTGAGTCAGTCAGTCAATCTGTAAGTGCTTCCCTTTCAGTAAGTGAGTCAGAGTCGGCGAGTCTATCAGCCAGCGAGTCAGCTAGTCAGTCCCTCTCAGCTAGCAATTCAGCTGCTGCTAGTCAGTCAGCAAGCACTCAAGCTTCAGCTTCAACTCCTGCTTCAGAATCAGTATCTGTCAGCGAAAAACCATCGCAGTCAGCAAGCACTCAAACATCAGCATCATCTTCGACTCCTGTATCTGAGTCAGCATCAGCCAGCGTCCAGCCATCGGAGTCAGCAAGTGTTCAAGCATCATCTTCTCTAGTTGAGAGTGCTAGTGCAGCTATCGAGTCAGAAGTACAAGCCTCTGTCTCAACTTCTACTTCAGCGTCCCTCGATGTTAAGGTCAACCCTGCTGAAAGCCTTGCGACAAGCAAGCTCGGTGACGCTTTGTCTAGTGCAACCCAACTCAGCAGCCAAGCAGCGGCAACTAGCAACAACCTCGCAGCTGGTGTGGTAGCAGACAAGAACCAATCCCAAGGTAAGGATGCAACCAAGCAAGCTGAAGAAGACCAAAAAGCAGATAAGACTGTAAATACTTCACCAAAAGAAGCCGGTCAGTCAGGTTTCCGTAGTGCTGGTTATTCAGGTTTCCGTAGGTTGCCACAACCAGGTGATGAAGGATTTGATTGGGCTCCGAGACTTCAGGTCATAGATGGACCTGGGAATGTTGTTCTCCAACCTGGTCAAAAGTTCAATTTCACTGTAACTATCCATCACAGAAACTCTACAAACCAATTTGTACATCCAGCTAAACTAACTCTGATAGATAACTACAGACGGATTAAACCAAATGGTGACTGGATAACATATAAATTTACTTCTAGTGGCCCTGATGCTAAGATGAGAGTTTATGGTACTGTTCCAGAGAATCCTCAATCACTTACATATTTTGCAGCACTGCAAAATGAGGGAACAAATCAAAGGAGATTCCCGATAAGAGGCTTCTCAATGACTATTGATGGTAACGGTAGCATCTCTAAGTCGACATCAGCAAGCCAGTCAGAAAGTCTTTCTAAGTCGAATTCAATCGTTGATGCTTCTAAGTCAACATCGACCAGCAAGTCTAAGTCAGAGTCGCTTAGCAAGAGCACATCTAATGCCGATGCTTCTAAGTCAACATCAACCAGCAAGTCTAAGTCAGAATCACTTAGCAAGA